>JAEUQQ010000391.1 GCA_016789685.1 Acidobacteriota bacterium
TCCGCCGCGGCGTCGGCGGTGTTGCCCGCGGCATCGCGCGCCGTGGCCCGCACCAGGACGATCCGCCCGGGCTCTGCGAGCTGCGGGATCGCGATCGTGCGTGCGAAGGGGGCCGCAGGAAGGTCGATGGGATCGGCGCCATCCACCTCGATGCGCACGTTCGCGACACCGATGTTGTCGGAGGCCTGCGCGAGCACGTCCACCGACGCGCCGGGCAGCGCCGAACGAGGGGCCGCGAGGGTGACGATGGGCGGCGTGCGGTCGGTGGTGTCGACTGCCGGGTTCACCGTGATCGCCACGTCGTCGGCCGCCGTGAACTCCCCGTCACTCGCCGAGAGCTGCAGCACGTACACACCAGCGGCCGAGAACAGCACGTTCGTCGTGGTCGCGGCAGGCGACGTGAAGCTCACCTCGCCCGGGCCGCTCGCCCTGGTCCACGCGAGGGTGAGCGGGGATGTGGGCCTGCCATCGTCCGTCGCGGAGCCTGCGAGCGTCAGCGTGGCGCCGAGGGTGATCGTCGCGTCGTCTCCCGCCGAGACGACGGGAGCGGTGTTCGTGGCGTCAGGCGCCGAGACGACGATCGTGATGTCGTCGAACACGGTGAACTCGCCGTCAGACGCCGAGAGCCGGGCGACGTAGGTGCCTGGCGCTGAGAATGTCGCCACGGCAGGCAGCGCGTCAGCGGGAGCGAAGGCAATGGTCCCTGGCCCGCTCTGCAGCGTCCATGCGAGTGTGGGGGTGGCGACGACGAGGCCGTCGTCCACGACCGATCCCGTGAGCGATGCCGTTGCGGGCAGCGTGATGGCGAGATCGTTGCCGAGCGTTACCGTCGGCGCCCGATTGACCGGAGGCGCCGTCGTGATGGTGACCTGGCGCGTGGTGGATCCGGTGCCGCCGCGGGTATCGGTGACGGTGAGCGTGACGGTGAAGGTGCCGGCCGTGGCGTAGGCGTGCGAGGTGGCAACCCCGGTGGCCGTGGCGCCGCCGCCGAAGGTCCAGGCGTAGGTCAGCGGGGTGTTGTTGTCAGGATCCGCCGAGGCGCTGGCGTCGAAGGCGATGCTGGTGTTGGTCTGCGCGCTGCCCGGCGTCGCGGTGAAGCTCGCGGTGGGGTTCTGGTTCGTGGGATCTGGCGCCGTGATGGTGACCGTGCGCGTGGTGGAACCAGTGCCGCCGCGGGTATCGGTGACGGTGAGCGTGACGGTGAAGGTGCCGGCGGTCGCGTAGGCATGCGATGTGGCGACGCCGGTCGCGGTGGCGCCGTCGCCGAAGGTCCAGGCGTAGGTCAGCGGGGTGTTGTTGTCCGGATCCGCCGAGGCGCTGGCGTCGAAGGCGATGCTGGTGTTGGTCTGCGCGCTGCCCGGCGTCGCGGTGAAGCTGGCGGTGGGGTTCTGGTTGGTCGGATCGGGCGCCGTGATCGACACGGTGCGCGTGGTGGATCCGGTGCCGCCGCGGGTATCGGTGACGGTGAGCGTGACGGTGAAGGTGCCGGCCGTCGCGTAGGCGTGCGATGTGGCGACGCCGGTCGCGGTGGCGCCGTCGCCGAAGGCCCAGGCGTAGGTCAGCGGGGTGTGGTTGTCCGGATCCGCCGAGGCGCTGGCGTCGAAGGCGATGCTGGCGGTGGTCTGCGCGGAACCTGGCGTCGCGGTGAAGCTCGCGGTGGGGTTCTGGTTCGTCGGATCGGGCGCCGTGATGGTGACCTGACGCGTGGTGGAGCCGGAGCCGCCG
>JAEUQQ010000439.1 GCA_016789685.1 Acidobacteriota bacterium
CACCCGCCCGACGGGACCGCCGCTTGCCTCGTGGGCGACGCTCCGTGGATCGGGTCGCTGTCGGGGCGGTCGTCGGGGGTGGTGCGCGGGGTGGACGAGCGGGTCCTGCCGCACGGGTGTCGCGACGAGGAGTACCTGACGGCACTCGACGACCTGCTCGCGGCGATGCCCGCGGCCGACCTGACGTTCGTGGTCGCGGGCGGCGACGTCCTCGCGGCCGATCACCTCGGGCATCTCGCGCTGACGCTCGCCGGGGCACGCGAACGCGACCTGCGGGTGGCCCGGGCCGTCGCGCGCCGGGCCTCGGTCTGGCTGCCCGGCGGTGGCTACCACGAAGAGGCCTGGCACGTCCTGGCGGGGACGGCGATGGTGCTCGGCCACCGGGCCCGCCATCCGATCACGCCGGGCGACGACCCACTGAGCGCGCGCTTCGCGCGGTTGGCCCGGCAGATCGCGCTGCGCCCGACGGCGGGGATCGACGATGACGACCACGCCGACATCGAAGCCGAACTCGGGATCAGGAAGCGCCTGCCGCCGAGGGTCCTCTTCGATGTCTACACGGCCGAGCGGCTCGACTTTGCGCTCTACCGCTACGGCGTGTTGCCATTTCTCGAACGGCGCGGCTACGCGCAGTTCCGGATCGAACTTGCGGCCGCCGCCAACGGCGGAGAGCGCATCGTCGTGCATGGACGGGCCGACGGGCTCGAGCAGCGGCTGATAGATTGCGTGCTCGAGCGGCAACGCCTCGCGGACGACGACGTGCTCTACGTGCACTGGCTCGAACTGCGCGATCCCCGGGCGCGGTTTTCGCCGACGCGCCCCCAGCTGCCCGGGCAGGAGGTGCCCGGCCTCGGGCTGGCACGCGAGATTGGTGAGTTGCTCTGGCTGATGTCGCAGCGGCTCGGCACGCGCGGGCTGGCATTCAGGCCGGCGTGGTTCCACCTGGCCTACGCCGTGCGGCAGCGGTTTCGCTTCCTCGAGCCTGAGCGGCAGGGGCACTTCGAGGCGCTGGTGCGCGACCTCGCGGCAGTCGCACTCGACGACGCGTCGCGGCTGGTTGCCGCGGGCCGCGTGCGCCTCGATGGCCAGCCGTTCGCCTGGGAAGCGGCGCTGATGGTGTCGTGGCCGCTCGAGCACGGGGCCGAGCGCGAACGGGTGGAGGCGGTGCGCTCGGCGACGCGGTTCGCGATTGACGGGGATCCCGCATCGGCCGGTCTGGCGTAAACTCTGTCGCGTCACATCGGTATCACCGCGTCAAGGAGCCGGCATGTCTTCGTCCGACGCACGTTCGCTCGCAGAAATGTTCCGCATGCGCGTCGCCGCCACGCCCGACCGCGTCGCGTTCCAGTATCCCGCCGACGCCGGGTGGGCGACGCTGACCTGGAAGGACGTCGATGCCCGCGTACGCGCCATTGCCGGCGGCTTGCGGGCGCTGGGGCTGGCCGACGAGCAGCGCTGTGCCATCCTCGCCACGACGCGGCTCGACTGGGTCCTCTGCGACTTCGGCATCATGTGCGCCGGCGGGGCGACGACGACGATCTACCCGTCGAACACGCCAGACGAGTGCGCGTACATCCTCAACGACGCCGAGTGTCGTGTGGCGTTCGTCGAGAACGCGGAGCAACTCGACAAGCTGCGCGGGAAGCGCGCCGAACTGCCGCTGGTGATGCGGGTCGTGGTCATCGACGGTCAGACGGCCGATGATGGCTGGGCGACGTCGCTCGAGGCGTTCATGGCGTCTGGACGGACGCACCAGGCGGCGTTCCCGCGCGAGTTCGACGAGGTCATCGACCGCATCACGCCGCAGTCGCTGGCGACGCTCGTCTACACCTCGGGGACGACGGGGCGGCCCAAGGGCGTCGAGCTGGTGCACGACTGCTGGCTGTACGAAGCAACGGCGATCGACGACCTGCGCCTGCTGCGCCTCGACGACGTGCACTACCTCTGGTTGCCGCTCTCGCACATCTTCGGGAAGGTGCTAGAGGCGGCGCAGATCCACATCGGGTTCCCGACGGCCATCGACGGCCGCATCGACCGGATGGTCGAGAACCTCGCCGAGGTGAAGCCGACGTTCGTGGCCGGGGTGCCGCGCATCTTCGAGAAGATCCACAACCGCGTCGTGATGGGCGCGCAGGAGGCTGGGGGGCTCAAGCTCCGGATCTTCCGCTGGTCGATGCAGGTGGGGCGCGAGGTGTCGGCACTGGTGCAGCAGGGGCGCCAGCCGGCGGGGGTGCTGAAGATCAAGCACGCCATTGCCGAGGCGCTCGTGTTCGCGAAGATCAAGGCGCGGTTCGGCGGCCGCCTCCGGTTCTTCATCTCGGGGTCGGCGCCCCTGTCGAAGGACGTGGCGCTGTTCTTCCACGCGGCGGGGATCCTGATCGCCGAGGGCTACGGCCTCACCGAAACGAGCGCGGCGAGCTGCGTGAACCTCCCCGAGCGCTACCGCATCGGCACGGTGGGGCCGCCGCTGCCGGGGACGGAGGTGCGCATTGCGGCCGATGACGGCGAGATCCTGATCCGGGGCCGGGGCGTGATGCGGGGGTACCACAAGTTGCCCGACGCCACCCGCGAATCGCTCAGCCCTGAGGGCTGGTTGCACACCGGCGACATCGGGCAGGTCGACGCCGACGGGTTCGTCCGCGTCACCGATCGCAAGAAGGACCTGATCAAGACGTCTGGCGGGAAGTACGTCGCGCCGCAAGCCCTCGAAGGGAAGTTGAAGACGTTGTGCCCGTACATCAGCCAGGTGCTCGTGCACGGCAACAGCCGGAACTTCTGCAGCGCGCTGGTGACGCTCGACGAGGAGGCGATTCGCAAGTGGGCGGGCGAGCACGGCGCCGATCCGTCCGCGCCGATGACGGCCATCAGCACGCTGCCGCAGGTGGTCGCCCTCGTGGACGCCGCGGTCGCCGAACTGAACCGGACGCTGGCGAGCTACGAGACGGTGAAGAAGTTTGCCATCCTCGATCGCGATTTCACGATCGCCAGTGGCGAACTCACCGCGAGCATGAAGATGAAGCGCAAGGTCGTCGAGCAGAACCACCGCACCGTGCTCGACGGGTTCTACGCCGAGACGATCGCGCGAGTCTGACCGGCGGGATCAGCGCCCGAGCAGGGCCGAGCGCAGGTCGGTGCTGGGCGGCTTGTCGCCGAGCCAGACCAGGAAGAGCGTCCGCGCAAACGCGAGGCCGGCGATCGTCGCCCCATCGCTGTTTCGCACGGTCACGCGCGTGCCGGTGCCGGGAATGTAGGTGAACGCGAGTTCGTCGCCGTCGCGCAAGGGGCCAAGCGCGCCGGTGAGGGCGTCGAGTTCGGCCCTGAACGCCTGCCGCGACGCGGCGTCGAAGTTCTCGAGCACGGCCTGGCGCACCTGGTCGGCCGACACCGACCGGACGAAGTGCAGGACGAGGCGCTTCGGGGCATCGGCCGCGGCGATGGCCTGGGCGTCGGTCGACTTGCGCTCGAGGTACAGGCCGGCGACGTAGACCTTGAACAGCCGGCGCGATCGGACGCCCATGCCGTTGAGCAGCAGCGTGCTGCCCGCGATGTTGACCGAGTCGGGCAGGGTCACCCCGGCCAGCGTGGCGGCGTCGAGGGGCACGCGGCAGAGCAGGGTGGCGACGATCAGGGCAATGGACAGCGAACGCATCATGGCGACGGACCCTTTGGTGAGGACGGCGCCGGTATGATGCCACAGGCGAGTGGGCGCGCGGGCACGGGTCGGCCGGGCCGCGGCGTCACGAGGAGCAGGGTGATGGCTGGGTTCACGGATGCGGCGGAATTCAAGGTGGTCTTCGAGCAGCTGTTCCAGTTGATGAACGACCACCCCGAGGTCGGCCGGCGGTTGCGCGATGCCCGGGCCCCCCACAAGTTCGAGATCACCGATCTCGGCCTCGAGTTCCATGTGGTGGCCGCGCCCGACGCCGACGAGGCCTCCGGGCGGTTCCTCGCCTGGCACTGGGGACCGGCCTCCGAGCCGCCCCTGATCACCCTGACCATGGCGAGCGACGTGGCCAACCGCTACTTCCAGGGCAAGGAAAACGTCATGATGGCGGTGTTCTCGGGCCGAGTGAAGATCGCCGGCCCAATGACCAAGATCATGGAACTCGCGCCGGTCACGACGCCAATCAACACGGTCTACCGTGAGTGGCTGGGATCGCACGGCTACCCGCACCTCGTGGCCTGAGCCGCCGTGGCCCCACACGACCCGTCTGCCGCCCACTCGAGGCCCGCGCCCGACGTCGCACCGGCGCCACCGCGGGTCGCGCTCGCCAGCGTCGACAACGCCTGGCTGCGCATGGACGATCCCACCAACCTGATGGTGGTGACAGGCGTCCTCATGTTCGACGACCGCCTGTCGATGCGGCAACTGCACGACCTCGTGCGTTCTCGACTGCTGCGCGTCCCGCGCTTCACGCAATGTGTCGTCGAGGACGCGCTGGGCGCTACCTGGGTGCCTGCCCCGGAGTTCTCGCTCGACGATCACCTCGTCTCGGCCACGCTGCCCGCCGGTGACGACCACCAGGCGGCGCTGCAGGCGTTCTGCGCCGAGTTGATGACGCGTCCCTTCGACCCAGGCAAGCCGCGATGGCAGTTCCACCTGGTCGAGCACTACGGGCACGGATCGGCGCTCGTCCTGCGGGTGCACCATTGCATCGGCGACGGGCTGGCCCTGATCTACGTGCTCCTGTCGATGTCGGACGACGGGCCGACGCCGCCGCGGGTCGAGCGCCCGGACGACGCGACCGACGAGCCCGTCAGCGGATGGGCCGCGCTCGGGCGCACCCTCGGCACGGCTGCTGCCGCAGTCGTCCAGGTTCCCGTGGCGCTCGTGCGCGGTGTGGCGGCGGCGGTCAGCGACCCGTCGCGCCTCGTCGACGCGGGCGCGCTCGTCGCATCGGGGGCTGGGGCCTTGTCGAAGCTCCTGCTCATGGGCCCGGATCCGCCGAGCCCGTTCAAGGGGCCGCTCGTCGTCGACAAGCGGGTGGCCTGGTCGAGCGCGTTCGACGTCGCGGTGTTCAAGCAGATCGGCACGGTCACCGGCTGCACGATCAACGACGTGCTGATGGCGGCACTCGCCGGTGCGCTGCGCCGCTACCTGCTCGATCTGCAGCGCGAGGTGCCATCGACGTTTGCCATCCGCGGCGTCGTGCCCGTGAACCTGCGCGCCTTCGAGAAGGCGCACGAACTCGGCAACCAGTTCGGGCTCGTGTTCCTCGAACTGCCGCTCGGCCTCGACGAGCCGCTCGATCGGCTGTTTGCCGTCCGCGCGCGCATGCAGGCCATCAAGCGGTCGCCCGAGGCGATGCTCGTCTACCAGTTGCTGCGGTTCGCCGGCACCGCGCCGCGCACCATCTTCGACGGCCTGATCGACCTGTTCTCGACGAAGGCGACGACCGTCGTGACCAACGTGATGGGGCCGCGCGAACGCATCACGTTCGCGGGCGCGCGGATGTCGCAGGGCATGTTCTGGGTGCCGAGCGCTGGCCGGCTCGGCATGGGCGTGAGCCTGCTCAGCTACGCGGGACAGGTCTGGCTCGGCCTGCAGACCGACGCCGAACTCGTCCCAGCGCCTGCGCGACTCCTCGAGCACTTCAGCGAAGAGGTCGACGCGCTCGTGGCGCTGGCCTCGGAGCCGACGCAAACGGCCACGAGGGGCGCGGGCGTGCCCCCGCGACGCTGATCCGGTCCCGGCCGTCCGGGCTCAGGCCTGGTGCCGGTTGGTGCCGTCGAGCAGGAAGCGCGCGAGAGCCGGCAGCAGGAGCAGTGCGCCCACCATGTTCATCAGGAACAGGAAGGCCAGCAGGATCCCCATGTCGGCCTGGAACTTGAGCGGCGAGAAGATCCACGTCGCCACGCCGATTGCGAGCGTCACGCCCGTGAACATCACGCCGTTGCCGGTCACTTCGAGCGTGCGGAAGTACGACTCGTGCAGCGACGCGCCCTCGCGGTAGAACTCCCGGAACCGGCTGTACAGGTAGATGCCGTAGTCCACCCCGACGCCCACGCCGAGGGCCGCCACGGGCAGCGTGCTCACCTTGAGCCCGATCTCGAGCATCGCCATCAGCGCATACGACAGCAGTGACACGACCGCGAGCGGCAGCAGGATGCACAGCATGCCTCGCCACGAGCGGAACGAGACCAGGCAGAGGACGATGACCGACGCGAACACGCAGGCCATGATCGGCCACTGCGCCGCGTCGACGGCCTCGTTGGTCGCGGCCATGACGCCGACGTTCCCGGTGGCGAGCTTGAACGACACCGCCGGGTTGCCGTGGCTGGCTTCGAATGCCTTCACCTCGCCGACGATCTGCTCGATGGTCTCGGCCTTGTGGTCGCGCGTGAAGACCATCACGGGCATCACGCTGCAATCCGAGTTGAGCAGGCCGCTCGACGTGGGCACGTACGTGACCGACTGGGTCAGGACCGACTGGTTGCGCGACAAGACGCGCCACTTCGGGCTGCCTTCGTTCCACCCGGCGTTCAGCGACTTCGCGATGTTCGGCAGGTCGACCGTGGACTGCACGCCCGGCAGGTTCGCCATCCGCCACGAGAACTCGTCGATCGTGGTCATCACGGCGTGATCGACGCACCCTTCGGGCTTCGTCTCGGCGATCACGTTGAGGATGTCGACGCCGATCGAGAAGCGCGACGTGATGACCGCCGTGTCGGTGTTGTAGCGCGAGTCGGCCCGCAGTTCCGGCACGCCGTGATGCAGGTCGCCGACCTGGACCTCGCGGCCCTTCCAGTAGCCGAACGCGGCCAGGGCGACCGCGACGGCGATCGTGGCCGCCGCGGGGCCACGATCCGTGATGTGTGCGACCCGGCGCCAGACGCCCTCCATGTGACGCGCCCGCCGGTGCAGCTTCTCGCGATACCCGTCGTCGAACTGGAAGTACGACAGCACGACCGGCAGCAGGACGAGGTTGGTGAGGATGATGGCGGCCACGCCGATGCTCGCGGCGATGGCGATCTCCTGGATGACCTGGATCTGGATGAAGAGGATCGTGAAGAACCCGATCGTGTCGGTCGCCAGCGCGATGCCGCCCGGCACCAGCAGCCGCCGGAAGCTGGTACGCGCGGCCGTCAGGCTGTCGGCGCCGTCGAAGATCTCCGACCCGTTCGAACTCACCATCTGGACGCCGTGGCTCACGGCGATCGCGAAGATGAGGAACGGGACGAGAATCGACATCGGGTCCATGCCGTAGCCGAGGGCGGTCATGATGCCGAGCTGCCACGTCACGGCGACGACGGCGCAGGTGAGCACGAGCATGGTCACGCGGTGCGACTGCGCGTAGAGAAAGACCAGCAGTCCGGTGATGCAGAACGTGATCAGGAAGAACACGACCACGCGCTTGGCCCCCTCGGCGATGTCGCCGATGACCTTCGAGAAGCCCACGACGTGGATGTCGACCGGCGAGCTGCCGACCACCACGTCCACCGGCGCCGCGCCGGCCCCGGCATCGAACTTCTGCCTGACGCGTGTCTCGATCTCGCCAGCCACCGCGATGAAGTCGAGCCGGTTCCCGGTGGTGGGATCGAACTCCATCAGTTCGGCGCTCACCATCGCGCCCGAGAAGTCATTGGCGACCAGCCGGCCGACGATGCCGGCCTTGAGGATGTTGCGCCTGACGCGATCGAGTCCCTCGGGGGTGGGCTCGAAATCGTCGGGGATCACGTTGCCGGCGGCGATGCCGTCTTCGACGACCTCGGTGTAGCGGACGTTGGGCGTGAAGAGCGACTGCACGCGGCCGCGGTCGATGCCGGGCAGGAAGAAGACTTCGTCGGTGACGTTCTTGAGCGTCTCGAAGAACTCCTTCGTGAACATGTTCCCGTCGCGCGCGATCACGGCCACCAGCACCCGGTTGGCACCGCCGAACTCCTGCTGGTGCTTCATGTAGGTGCTCATGTACGGGTGCTTGAGCGGCAGGAGTTTCGCGAAGCCCGCGTCGATGCGCAGGCCCGCCGCGAACGTGCCGAGCACGAGCGTCACGGCGACGAAGAGGCCGATGACGAGGGGGCGCTTGCCAAAGAGGATTCGTTCGAGGCGTTCGGCGACGGAGGGCTGCATGGGTGCCTGCCGGGGTTGGCTGCGACGCAGGGCGTCAGCGGGGGAGGTCGAGGCGGTGGACGCCGCCTTCACCGAAGGTCACGGCGGTGCGCGCGTCGGCGGCAGCGAGGGCGGTGATGGCCTTGCGGTCGCGGAGTTCCTGCTTGCGAATCCCGGCGCCGTCGCTCCACAGGAGCGTACCGGCCATGCCCCCGATGACGTAGCGGCCCGGGCCGAGCTGCAGGGCCGTGGTCAGCGTCTCTTCCGACCCGGTGTCGATGCGTTCCCAGGTCGTGCCCTGGTCGGACGATCGGAAGAGGTTTCCGCGGAGGCCGTAAGCGAGCAGCGGGCCGTCCGCCAGGGGCAGCACGCCGAAGAACGACCCCTGGTAGGGCGACGTGAGCGGCGCCCACGTGGCGCCGCTGTCGGTGGAGCGGTAGAGGTGACCGGCTTCCGCGGCGATGTACAGGCTGCCGTCAGGAGCCGCGACGATCTGGTTCAGGTGGAAGTCGTCGTCGCCGTGGACCTGCCGCGACGTCCACGTCGTGCCGCCGTCCTCGGTGCCGAGGATGGTGCCGTAGGCGCCAATGGCCAGGCCCTGGCGCTCGTTGGCGAACCACACGTCGAGCAGCGGTTTCTCGTTGTCGGGCGCATAGTGCACGCGTTCCCAGGTGGTGCCCCCATCACGCGTCCGCAGGATGGTCTCGTCGTGACCGACCGCCCAGCCGAGTGAGGCGTCGTGCATGAACACGCCCGTCAGCAGCGCGCGCGAGGGCACGTCGGCCTGCGCCCACGTCTTCGCGGCATCTGTCGAGACGACGATGTGTCCTCGCTCACCCACGGCGAGCCATCGCCCGTCACGCACGGCGACGTCGATGAGCAGCGACTGCGCGGCGAGCCGCGCCGGCAGGCTCCGCTGGATGGGGGCGGCATCCTGGCCGCCCTGGCCCGACGCGACGAGCGACAGCGCGGCGACCATCAGGCCGGCGCAGAGACCAGGGAAACCGAGACGTCCAGGGGCGGGGACGTGACCGGGCACGGGCGACCTCCTGCGTGCAGCGAGTGGGGGAGACGGCCGGCCTGGCGGGCCGGCCGTCGGGAGTACGGCTAGCGGACGCCTTCCTGCCGCAGCGCGTCGGGCGTGAAGTCGGCCTCGCTGCGCTTCAGGTTGAAGTCGTGCACGCGCCCCTCGTTGTAGAGACCCATCACGAGGTAGCGGCCCGCCTGCAGGTCGGTGTGCGTCTCGGCGGCGGTCCACACGGCCGGGACGTTGTAGAAGTTCATCGCGTGGCCTTCAGACACCCGCCACAACTGGTCGCGGTTGTCGTACTGGTCGATGATCACGATCTGCCAGCTGTCTTCATCGAGGTAGAACACGCGCTTCTTGTAGGTGTGCCGCTCGCCGGCGCGCAACGTGGCCTCGACCACCCACACGCGGTGCAGCTCATAGCGCGCGTGCTCGGGGTTGATGTGCAGGGGCGTGATGATGTCCTTGTACTTCAGCTTCGGATCCTGCAGCCGGTAGGCGTTGTACGGGATGTAGATCTCCTTCTTGCCCACCAGCTTCCAGTCGTACTTG
The DNA here is from genome assembly GCA_016789685.1 of Acidobacteriota bacterium. Lineage (GTDB taxonomy): Bacteria > Acidobacteriota > Vicinamibacteria > Vicinamibacterales > JAFNAJ01 > JAEUQQ01. Next base: position 9,630 of record JAEUQQ010000439.1, read on the forward strand.
TTCGGGGCGCCGTTGAACATGTCGAGCTGGTCGCTCGTGCGCATGTTGTCTGACGCGGTGCCGGGGTTGTCGTAGGCGACCTGCGGAGCGCGGCGCACGCGGCGCTGGCCGGGGTTGTAGAGCCACGCATCGCGCGGGCTCTTCACCTGGTCGAGCGTCTCGTGCACGAGCAGGATGCCACCCGCCAGGCGGGCCGGCGCGGTGACCGTCTGCTTGAAGTAGAGGATGCGGTTGTTCAGCTTCTCGGCCGTCATGTTCGACAGGTGGTAGAGGAACTGCGTCTCCTCGTCGAACTGCACCGTCGTGTACTGTCCGCCGCGCGTGGGCACGGCCTGGATGACCCAGCGTCCCGCCGTGTCGCCGCGATAGCGGAGCAGGTGGTTCCAGATGACCTCGACGCCCGTCTTCGGCGTCGGGAAGGGCGGGCCGCCGATGGCGCCGTCGACGCCGTTGCCGTTGTTGGTGAGCTTCGCGCGCGAAACGTTCCGGCTCGTGGCGTCGTACACGCGCTGCGGCGCCGAGGCGCTGCGGCGCGTCGGGTAGACGATCATCTTGAACGAGCCGTAGGCCTTCAGCATGGCCTTGTGGCCCTCTGAGAGCTGCCCGCCGTACTGGCCCGCGTTGGCTTGCGTGATCGTGAACAACGGCTTGTCGGCCGCGAAGGGGTCGACATAGTGCTTGCCGACCGCATAGCCGGCGGGCGCCTTGGTAATGCCGCCTTCCCAGGCGGGAATGGTGCCCGCGGCGTTGCCGGCCCGTTCGCCGCCGAGCGGCGTCAGGCCGGCGCCGAGGCCGCCCTGCTGGGCCGTGGGGAGCGCCAGGCCGGCGGTGAGGGCCAGCGAGGCCACACTAAGGGTCGCGAGGATCCGTGACGTGCTGCGCATGACATCAGCCTCAGAAGGAATACTTGATGTTGGCCGCGACGAAATCGCGGTCGTTCAAGAGGTTGTACCGGCCAGCGCCGAAGAAGCTCGAGTAGCTCAGGTCGAGCTCCCAGTTGATCCGGTACTGGAACGCCGCGCCCACCGTCAGGGCCTTGCGGCCTTCGAGGAAGTTGCCGCCCGGGCCGGGCGAAATACCGCTCACGTCCTGCGAGAACGAGAAGCGGGGCGTCACGTTCACGGCCCCGATGGCGTTGTTGTACTCGAACCGGCCCGCAACAACGTAGCCCCACGCCGTCTCGGTCGGAAATGCCGAGGCCGGCTCGGTCCCCGGCTGCACGCCGGCGGTCTGATGGACCTGGTTGCCGCTGGTGTACGTGCCCGGGCCGTCGAGGCGCAGCACACTCTGCTCTGGCAGGTCGTGGATCTTGCTCCACGCCGCCTCGGCCACGAACACGATCTGGTCGGCCCACAGCACGCGGCTGAACGCCTTGGTCGCGGTCGCCTGGACCTGCGTTGTGTTGAACCGCCTGAAGCCCGTGATCTCCTCAGAGAACCCGAACGCGCCCACCTGGTTGGTCGAGGCCAGCAGCGCGCCCACGGCACGCACGGGGGCGAGCTGCGGGATGGCCGGCAGCAGCCGCAGCGGGCTGAGCGCGGCGTAGAGCAGCTCGACGTCGTCGATCTGCAGCGGAAGATCGCGGCGATGCGAGACCTCGCCCTGCAGCGCGATGCCCGCGGGCAACTGCGTGTTGAAGCTCGCACCGAACAGCTTGATGTCTTCGGGGTAGACGAGGAAGTACTGCGCCGAGCCGGCGTAGTTGCCCGACACCAGCAGGCCGTTGGCCGTGCCCGTCTTGGCCATGATCAGCGGCAGGCGGCTGTGATAGTTGACGAAGTACAGGCCGAACTCCGTGCCGGCGAGGCCGTCGGCCAGGACGCGGAGCGCCGCGCCGTACTGTCCCTGCTGGTCGGCTTCGCGCGACTCGGTACGCGGCACCGCGACGCCAATCGGATTGCCGGGAACGGGCGTGCCCACCGGGATGGTATCCGGGGCCGCGCCGAAGCCGAGCATCACCTTGGTCGCGCCAGCCCCCGCCAGGTCGGTGGTGCTGAAGTAGCTGCCCACCGGGTCGACCTTCAGGTCTTCCCACGTGTACTGGTAGAAGCCCTCGATCGACGTGCTCGACGACGGTTTCACGCTGAACTTCACGGCGCCCACCGGCAGCAGGGCATCGCGCAGTTCCGCGCCCGGCACGCGCAGGACCGCGACGTCGAACGGGTTGATCGCGTTGATGCCGCCCTGGATGAACGTGCTCTCGCCCCAGTTGATCACCTGCCAGCCGGCACGAAGCTCGCCGGGCTGCTGCCCGAGGTTGAACCGCAGGTACGCGAACGCGTCGCGAATCTCGGCGCGGCTGCCGACCCGCCGCTTCGCATCGCCGGTCAGCGGCGTGCGGACGCGATCGCCGCTCTCGTTCTCGGCGTCGTAGAACGCAAAGCCACGCACGAAGCCGCCGAAGTTCTTGTAGCTGAACTGGAACTCGCTCGAGATCTTGATGGCGTTGGTGAACACGCCCTTGTCGTAGTTCTGGTTCCCGTCGTCACCGTTGACCGAGAACGCCGACCCGCCGGCCGCGCGGCCGATCAGGCGCTGGTCGGGATCCTTCATCCGGAACCCGATGCCGTAGGTGATCTGGCTGCCGAAGCTCCACTTGAGCGGGCGGGCTTCGGCCTGCTCGGGCTCGGCGGGGGCCGCGGCTTCCTGGGCCGCCGCCTGCGGCTCGGCCGCCGGTGCGGCCCCCTGCTGCTGGCCCGCGTCGGTTGGCCCGGCGCACGCCACCACAATCGCTGTCGCGAGGATGGTCGACGTCCACCGACTCGACACCATTCGCGTACTCAATGTCATGGTTCCCCCTCCAAGAATAGCCCCCGACGTGCCTTCAGCATCTCCGTTCGGCGCCCATCCACAACGACGATGTTGCCCGGTCGTGGCCGGGCACAGGCGTCCCCTCGTCGCTGGTTCAAGCGGCATGCAGAGAACGGATAATCCGGCTAAGCATAGTCGAGGCCAAACAGCACTTGCCTAGAATAATTGCGTATCGTCGTCCAGGCGCGTTTCTCATCGACGCGATTCCGGCACCCGGCGCCCGGGCCGCCGCCGGGACGCCGTCGCCGCGACTCGTCGGCGTGGCCATGCCCGCGCCGATGCACGATTCCGTGATCCGGGCGCCCGTTTCGTCGGCGGCACGCCCGGGATGACTGTCAGATCCGGCGTGCAGGTGCGAAATCGTGTTGGCCCGGGGCTTGCCTCGTCCGACGTCCGGGGCAGTGCGGACGCGCACTGCCGCGACGCACCCGATGGCCACCGCTCCTGTCCTGATCACCGCCGAACGTCCGCCGCTGCCGGGGGAGTCCGACCGCGCGGCGAAGGAGACCTTCCTGCCCGTCGATCTCGACGGGATCGTCAGCGACACGC
>JAEUQQ010000472.1 GCA_016789685.1 Acidobacteriota bacterium
TGAAGTCGATCCAGGACCGGTACGCGCACCTCAAGATGACCGATCCCGGCAAGCAGAAGATGAACGAAGAGATGATGCGCCTGTACAAGGAGAAGGGCGTCAATCCGGCGAGCGGCTGCGTGCCGATGCTGCTGACCTTCCCGGTGCTCTTTGCCTTCTATGCCATGCTGTCGCAGGCCATCGAGTTGCGCGGCGCGCCGTTTGCCGGCTGGATCCACGACCTGTCGGTGAAGGATCCCCTGTTCATCACGCCGATCCTCATGGGGATCACGATGCTCTGGCAGCAGAAGATGACGCCCTCGTCGATGGATCCGGCGCAGGCCAAGATCATGATGTTCATGCCCGTCATGTTCACGTTCATGTTCCTGTGGGCGCCCAGCGGGCTCGTGATCTACTGGTTCTGCAGCAACCTGTTCGCCATCGGCCAGCAGTACATGACCAATCACCTGATCGGCCCGCCGCCCGGCGCGACGGCGCGCCCGATGGCCACGAAGGCCTGAGCACCGAAGACCGAGGGACGCACAGCGATGTCGCAGAACACTGACTACACCAGGGTCCAGGCATTCGTCGCCGACGTCGTGGCCAACATGGGCCTCGACCTGCAGGTGAGCGTCATCGACGCCGATGACCACGTCACGATCAACCTCGCCGGTGCCGACGAAGCGCCGCTCCTCAAGCGGAAGGGCGAGGGGCTCGACGCGCTCCAGCACATGGTCAACAGCGTGTTCAGGCACGAGGTCGACGAGAAGCGACTGGTCGTCGACTGCGGCGCGTTCCGGAAGCTGAAGGACCGTGAACTGCAGCAGATGGCCCACTTCGTGATGGAGAAGGTGCGCAACACCGGCACCACGCAGGAGATGGGGCCCTTCAACTCGTACGCGCGGCGCATCGTCCACCTCGAGGTCAACTCCTCGACCGACCTCGTGTCAGAGAGCCAGGGCGACGGGGCACTCAAGACCGTGATCATCTCGCTGAGGCAGGCGGCAGGCCGCAAGTAGGCCTGGCGCCGGATCGACCGCGCCGATGTTCCAGACGGGCGACACCATCGTCGCCGTCGCCACGCCGCCCGGGCGCGGGAGCATCGGTGTCGTGCGCCTCAGTGGTCCCGCGGCGCGAGCCATCGGCGAGGCGCTCGTCGGGCAGCCGCTGGCCGCGCGGTACGCGACGTTCGGGCGGCTGGACGGCGAACTGCTCGAGGCCGTCCACGACCACGTCATCGCGACCTGGTTCGCGGCGCCGCATTCCTACACCGGCGAAGACGTCGTCGAGATCAGCACGCACGGCAACCCCCTCATCCTCGATCTCGTCGTGGCCGACGCGATCCGCGGCGGCGCGCGCCACGCGATGCCGGGCGAGTTCACGTTCCGGGCCTACCTGCACGGAAAGATCGACCTCGTGCAGGCCGAGGCGGTCGCCGACCTGGTCGAGGCGATGACGCCGGCGCAGGCGCGGGCGGCGTGCGATCAGCTCGACGGCACGCTGTCAGACGCGATCCGCGAGATCGAGGCCTCGCTGTTCTCGGTGGTGGCGAAGCTCGAGGCCTCGCTCGACTTTCCCGACGAGGGTTTCCATTTCATCGAGCCCGACGCTGTCGGGCAGGCCGTGGGCGAGGTCGCCGGACGCGTCGAGGGGTTGCTGACGAGAGCCGAAGCCGGCCGGGTGCTGCGCGAGGGGTTGCGCGTGGTGATCACCGGCCGCCCCAACGTGGGGAAGTCGAGCCTGTTCAACGCCCTGGTCGGTACCGATCGCGCGATCGTGACCGCGGTACCCGGGACGACCCGCGACGTCGTGAGCGCGCCGTTCAGCGTGGGCGGAGCGCCGTGCGAGGCCGTGGATACGGCGGGGTTGCGAGACGAGGGCGACGAGGTCGAGCGCGAAGGCATCGCGCGGACGCGGCGGGCGCGCGCCAGCGCCGACGTGACGCTCGCCGTGTTCGATGGATCGGTCGCGCTCACGGGCGATGACCTGCGGGTGCTCGCGGAGCCCGCGCGTGGGGCGACGGTCGTCGTTGTGAACAAGGCCGATCTTGGCGTACGCGACGATGTGGTGCGGTGCGTGGCGACGTTGGGCGGGGCGGCCGGCGTCGTGGTGGTCAGCGCGGCGACTGGCGAGGGACTCGAGCGGTTGCGCGAGGTCGTGGCGGGATCGCTCGGGTTGCCGGGCGGAGATGGCGAGTCGCCACGCGTGACGAATCGGCGACACGCCGCAATGCTTGGTGAGGTGGCCGCGAGCCTGCGTGCCGCGTGCGAGGCCGCGACACGTGGGGCGACAGAGGAGTTCCTGTTGTCTGACCTGCATCGGGCGCTCGAGGCGTTGCAGTCAGTGACGGGGCGGCGGGTTGCGGATGCCGTGCTCGACGAGATCTTCACGCGATTCTGCGTGGGGAAGTAGGGCCTGCCGGTGGCGTCACTTGACGTGGTCGTGATTGGTGGCGGGCACGCGGGCATCGAAGCGGCGCATGCCGCGTCGCGCCTGGGTTGCAGCGTCGCGCTGTGCGTGTTGTCGGTCGATTCGGTCGGCCTGATGCCCTGCAATCCCGCCATCGGCGGGACCGCAAAGGGCCACCTGGTGCGCGAGGTCGATGCACTCGGTGGGTTGATGGGGCGGGCGATCGACGCGACCGGGATTCAGTTCAAGCTCCTCAACCGGAGTCGCGGGCCGGCGGTCTGGTCGCCGAGGGCGCAGGCAGACAAGAGGGCCTACGGCCGGTGGATGCAGGGCGCGCTTGCGTCAGCGCCCGGGATTGCGTGGGTCACGACGCCGGTCGAGGCGATTGATGTCGTCGGCGGGGTGGCCGGTGGGGTGCGGTTGGCGTCTGGCGAGGCGCTTCGCGCGCGCGCGGTGGTGCTGACGTCCGGGACGTTCCTTGATGGCGTGATCCACATCGGGCGCGAACAGACCAGCGCGGGCCGGCGCGGCGAGCCTGCGTCGCGAGCGCTGGCGGCGTCATTGCGCGCGCTGGGGATCCGGACGCGCCGGCTCAAGACCGGGACGCCGCCGCGTGTGCATCGGGCGAGCATCGACACGGCCAGACTCGAGGTGAGTCGTGGCGACGAGCGCCCGGTGGGGTTCTCGTTCACGACCGGCGCGATCGAGCGGGAGCAGGTCGTGTGTTTCAACACGCGAACAACAGCGGGCAGCCACGCGGTGGTGCGCGAGGCGATTGGGCAGTCGCCGCTCTACAACGGCCAGATTTCAGGGATAGGTCCGCGATACTGTCCGTCGCTCGAAGACAAGGTGATGCGCTTCGAGGAGCGCGAGTCGCACCTGGTGGTGCTCGAGCCTGAGGGGCTCGACGTGGACGAGGTCTACCTCAATGGCATGTCGATGTCGTTGCCGCGCGACGTGCAGGAGCGCGTCGTTCGCTCGTTGCCAGGGCTCGAATCCGCGGCGGTGCTGCGGCACGGATACGCCGTGGAGTACGACGCCGTCTATGCCGACGAACTCGACCCGTCGTTGCAGTCGCGGCGGGTGGGGCGGTTGTGGCTTGCTGGCCAGGTGAATGGGACCTCGGGGTACGAGGAGGCGGCGGCGCAGGGCGTGGTGGCAGGGGTCAACGCGGCGCGGAGCGTTCTGGGCCAGTCGGCGGTGGTTCTTGGGAGACAGGACGCGTATATTGGTGTTCTGGTAAATGACCTATCATCAACCAATCAGCTCGAGCCCTATCGCATGTTCACCTCCCGTGCTGAGCATCGTCTGTTGTTGCGTGCCGACAACGCCGATTTGCGCCTGACACCCATTGGGCGTCGGATCGGGCTTGTGGACGATGAGCGGTGGGCCGTGTTCGAGGCGAGGCGCGATCGACTTGCCGAGAACCGGCGGCGCCTGGCATCGACGCGGATCCTGGTGGGCGGGGTGCGCCAGCCTGTGCGTGACGTCGTGAAGCGCCAGGACGTCAGGCTGCAGGCGCTGGTTGATGACGGTCGAGTTGATCTCGTGCGCGGCCCAGCCGACGGGCTCGAGTTGCTGGGTCTGGAGTCGGACATCAAGTACGAGGGTTACCTGAAGCGGCACGAACGCGAGCACCAGCGCGCGAGCGAGCAGATGACGACACCGATTCCCGCATCGCTCGACCTGTCATCGCTGCCAGGGCTGTCACGCGAGCTTCGCCAGCGCCTTTCGGATCGTCGGCCGGCGAGCCTGGCCGACGCGCGCTCCGTTCCCGGGATGACACCGGCGGCACTTGCGCTCATCGGCATGCATGCGCGACGACGCCGGGGTTCGGCGGGCGAGGGGGAGTCGTGAGCGCAGACGTGTCGGTGCGGATTGCGGAGCGCCTCGGCCAGCACGGCGTTGTCGTTGTCGCCAGCGAGCTCGAGGCCCTGTCGGCCTACTACACCGTTCTGTACAAGTGGAACGCGAGGATGAACCTCACCGCGCTTCGAGATGGCGCCGATGCCCTGGATCGGCTGATTGTCGAGCCTGTGCTGGCGTCACGGTTGATGCCGGAGTCGGCGCAGCATCTCGACGTTGGGTCTGGGGGCGGGTCGCCGGCGCTTCCGCTCAGGGCCATGCGGGCCGGGTTCAGGTCGTGCCTGGTGGAATCGCGGACTCGCAAAGTCGCGTTCCTGCGTGAGGCCGCGAGGTGCATGGGACTTGGCCATGTGCGGGTCGAGGCGTGTCGAGTCGAGGATCTTCAGCCGCCACCCACGCTGTTTCCCTGGTGACCGTCCGCGCAGTTCGTCTCGACGGGCCGCTGGTGGCGGCTATAGAGCGTTTGATCGCTCCATCGGCGTCCCTCTGGTACTTTGCAGGCCCGAACGAGGCGTTCGAGGCCCCTGGAGGCGCCTGGACAAGGGTGCGGGACGAAGAGCTGGTGGGCGAGAA
>JAEUQQ010000476.1 GCA_016789685.1 Acidobacteriota bacterium
CCGGCAGGCGTGTCGGCCACGGCGATCGTGAACTGCTCGACGAGCGACGGGGCCTTCGAGGCGGCCATCGTCACCTTGCCGAGGTTCTCGGCCTCGGGGTAGTCGGTGCCCCACTGGCCGGTCTTCTTGTTGATGATCAGCGTCCACTCCGTCTCGCCGGGGATGGCATAGAGCGAGTACTTCCCGGCCGGGACGGTGAGCGCGCCGAAGGCGAGCGGCTTGTCGGTCTCGAGGATCGTCGCCTCGTCGGCGCCTGCCCGCCACACCTTGCCGAAGGGCACCAGGCCATCGGCGGCAAACACCTTGCGGCCCTTCACGTAGGGCCGCCCGTAGGTCACCGAAACCTTCGCCCCGTCGACCGTGGCGCTCACGGTTTCGTGCGGGCTGGCCCGCTGCCGCTGGGCGTCGAGGGCGACGCCGATCCCCATCACGAACAACCCGACGATCAATCCCCTGGTCACGAATACACGCATGGTCTGCTCCTGTTGTGACGGGGTCACGTCTTTCATTGCCACATTTCTCAAGACCTGACCCCGGTGCCCGATGCTAGGACGCCTCGACCGGCCATTCCGGTTGGCGCCGTCGCCATTGCCTTCCCGCGTCAGATGATTTCCTTGCCCAGCGCCGACAGCACCAGCTCGGTGGCCAGCGTGGCCGTTGTGTTCGCCACGTCGAGCACGGGGTTCACCTCGACCATGTCGAGCGCCAGGAGCTGCTCGGAATCGGCGAGCATCTCCATCACCATGTGCGCCTCGCGGTAGTCGAGGCCGCCCTTCACCGGCGTGCCGACCCCCGGGGCAATGGTCGGGTCGCACACGTCGAGATCGAACGACACATGCACGCCCGCCGTGCCCCGCGTGGCGATCGCGATGGCCTGCTCCATGACCGCCGCGATGCCGTTGCGATCGATGTCCTTGATCGTGAAGACGTGCACGCCGGCGGCGCGCACGATCTGCTTCTCGTGGTCGTCGAGGTTCCTGATCCCGATCAGCACGACGCGCTCGGGCGTCACCTTGGGCGCAAAGCCCCCCAGCTGCGAGAGTTCGGCCGGCTCGCGGCCGAGCAACGCCGCCAGCGGCATGCCGTGCACGTTGCCGCTCTCAGACGACGAGGGCGTGTTCATGTCGCCGTGCGCATCGACCCAGATCAGCCCGAGGGGCTTGCCCTGGCCGCGCGCGAAGGCAGCCGACGCGGCGACCGAGCCCGCGCCGAGCGAGTGATCGCCCCCGAGCACCAGCGGCAGGCCGCCGCGCTCGAGCACCGACAGGCTCCGCGCGTAGAGCGCGTCGCACACGGCGCCGATTTCGCGGATGTACTTCTTCGTGGCGTCGCCCGGGTCGTTGGTCTCCTGGATGGGCGTCGTGATGTCGCCCTCGTCCACCACCGCCCAGCCGAGGGCCCGGATCTGCGCGTCGAGCCCGGCGATCCGGATGGCCGATGGCCCCATGTCGACCCCGCGGCGCCCGGCGCCGAGGTCGAGGGGCACCCCGATGACGTGCACGGGCCGGCGCATGGCTACTTCCTCCTCTTGTACGACACCGAGATCCCCTCGCCCGACGGCGAGACGATGGTCGTGAACAGCGACGCCTGCTCGATGGCGGCCAGGAAGTCGCCCATCTCTGACTTCTTGTTGACGACGTTGTGGGCCAGGAAGAGGCCGCCGGGTGTCAGGCGGGGCAGCACCAGGTCGAAGAAGCGCTTGTAGTCCTTCTTCCAGGCGTCGAGGAAGATCAGGTCGAACTCGCCCTTCTGCTCGGGAATACGCGCAAACGCGTCGCCCGACACCGCCGTGACGATGTCTGACAGGCCAGCCTTGGCGATGTTGGCCGTCAGCTCCTTGGCTCGCACCGGGTCGTACTCGATCGTGACCATGGTGCCGCCCGTCTCGCGCAGCGCCAGGCCCATCCAGATGGCCGAGTAGCCA
>JAEUQQ010000507.1 GCA_016789685.1 Acidobacteriota bacterium
TCGCCACCAGCGAAGCCTCGGTGCGCGTGGCGCGCACGCGGCTCGACGAGGTCCGCGCCGAGGCCGGCCAGCTCGACGTGGCGCGAGCCACCGCCGAGGCCGATCTCGCGCACCTCGCGGTCGCCTGCACCGAGACGCTGCAGCTGACGCTCGACGAGATCAGCGCCGAGGTCGCGCAGATGGAGGCCGAGGGCACGGCCGTGCCCGACGCCGCCGCGTTCTACGGCGACGACGACGGCGACGAGGGTGCCGAGGGCGGTGAGGGCGGCGACGAGGCGGCCGAGCGGATGGCGGTCAGTGAGGTCGTCGCGACCGGCGCCGACGACGAGGGGGCGGTGCAGCGCGCCGGCATCGAGGCCGCCGCGCACGCCAGCGCCGCGCACGCGATGTCGGCCGAAGAGGCGATTGCCGAACTGCGGGCCAAGATCGACCGGCTCGGGGCCGTCAACATGATGGCCATCGAGCAGTACGACGAGCTCGAGCAGCGGCACGGCTTCCTGTCGGGGCAGCGCAAGGACCTCGTCGAGGCGATCGCGCAGACGGGCGAGGCCATCAAGCGCATCGATCGCACGACCCGCGAGCGCTTCCAGGAGGCCTTCGTTGCCATCAACACGTTTTTCGGCGAGATGTTCACGACGCTCTTCGGCGGAGGCCGGGCGGGCCTGGTGATGCTCGACGAGAGCGACCTGCTCGAGAGCGGCATCGACATCATCGCGCAGCCGCCGGGCAAGCGCCTCCAGAACGTCCAGTTGCTGTCGGGCGGCGAAAAGGCCCTGACGGCGATGTCGCTGATGTTCTCGATCTTCAAGTACCGTCCGAGCCCGTTCTGCCTGCTCGACGAGATCGACGCGCCGCTCGACGACGCCAACATTGGCCGCTTCGTCGAGATGCTGCGGGGGATGCAGGATCGGACGCAGTTCATCCTCATCACGCACCACCGGAAGACGATGGAGATCGCCGACCGCCTGTATGGCGTGACGATGGAGGAACCCGGCGTCTCGAAATTGATTTCGTTACGCCTGTAGGGGCGCATCATGATGCGCCCCCAACGGTGGCCACGATGCGCCCCCGACGGTGGCCATGATGCGCCCCCGACGGTGTAGCCGCCCGTGACGCACGGAGGCCTGTGAACGAGGACAAGGCGAGTCGCTACCATCGGCTGAAGCGCACCGCGCGGGTGCTGCACGTGTCGATGATGGGCGTGCTCGTCGCGGTCGTGCTCGTGTCTGGCGCCTCGGCCTGGTGGCGCGACCGGTGCCTGCAGGTGGGGCGCGACCTGTGGGCGTGGGCGCCAGGGGCCGAGGTGGTGGCGGCGATGCTGCATGTCGCCGGACTCGCCCTGATCGTCGAAATCGTCGGGGTGCCCCTTGCCTGGTATGGCGGGTACGTGCTCGAGCGCCGCTACGGCATGACGAGCATGTCGCCGCGCGCGTGGATGCGCGATCACGCGAAGGGCGGCGCCATCGGCCTCGCACTGGCCCTGGCCGCGGTGGCGGTCGTCTCCGCGAGCATGGCCTGGTCGGTGCGGTGGTGGTGGCTGCCGGCGGCGGCGATCGTGTCGGGCGCCTCGGTGGCCATGACGTGGCTGGCGCCGATCCTCGTGTTTCCGCTCTTCTTCAGGTTCACGCCGCTGACGCGGGCCGATC
>JAEUQQ010000597.1 GCA_016789685.1 Acidobacteriota bacterium
AGTACGCCGACTTCCATGTGGCGCTCGCGCAGGCGAAGCCAGACGTGGTGTGCATCAGCACGTACACCGAGACACACGCCGGGTATGCGATCGCGGCGATGGAAGCTGGCGCGCACGTCTTCGTCGAGAAGCCGCTCGCTGCCACCGTCGCCGATGCCGAAGCGGTGGTCGCCACGGCCCGTCGCCTCGATCGGGCACTGGTCGTCGGCTACATCCTCGGTGTGCATCCGGCATGGATGGCGTTCACGGCGATGGCGCGCGAACTCGGCACGCCGCTCGTGCTGCGCATGAACCTCAACCAGCAGAGTGCGGGCGCGCACTGGGACACGCATCGCTTGCTTCTGCGCGACACGTCGCCCATCGTCGACTGCGGCGTGCACTACGTCGACGTGATGTGCCAGATGACGGGCGCGCGCCCCGTGGCGGTCAGCGGCATCAGCGCGCGGCTGTCAGGCGACCTCGCGCCCGGCCAGGTCAACTACGGCCACCTGCAGGTCACGTTCGACGATGGCTCGGTGGGGTGGTACGAGGCCGGCTGGGGGCCGATGATGAGCGAGACGGCCTACTTCGTGAAGGACGTGATCGGCCCTCGCGGCAGCGTGAGCATCGTGGCGCGCGAGACGGCCGGGGACGGCGCGTCGGCCGACATCGGCGGACACACGCGGGTCGATGTGATCCGCCGGCACCATGCCGAGACGGGTGCCGATGGCCGCTTCGCCCGTCCCGACGAGATCGTCGCCATCGACGACGCGCCCGGCCACGACGAGTTGTGCCGGCGTGAGCAACTGCTGCTGCTCGACGCGATCCACGGCCGCCTCGACCTGTCGGCGCACTGGCAGCGCGCCTGCGACAGCCTGCGCATCGTCCTCGCCGCCGACGAATCCGCCCGCACCCACCGCACCGTCGCCCTCTGAGTCGGGGTGAATTGGGTGAATTGGGGTCAGACCCTCATCATCCCCGGGAGTCGTGGCGACACCTGGCTGAGTCCGCGGCTGGCCGCGACTCACCGCCCGCCCTTGGGATGGCGCCGCAAGCGACTGTTGGTCAGCGGTTTACACGGGCGCGTGAGTCCTGCACTGCCACCGGAACGCGCCCGACGCCACCCATGAGCGTCCCCGCCCCGACGGCCCTCGCGACTCCCCTCGTTGTCGAAAACCCCGCCTCGCGGAGCTGTTTTCCGCCAATTCGGGTCAGACCCCAATTCCTCGAAAATTTCTGTGGGACGAGCGCATAATCGACGAGAGCCTGCGCATCGGATCCTCCATGGACACGGTGCCGTGTTGTTGCTGCTTCGCCGGTCGCTGCGGCGGGTTCGACGCCGCCTCCCCAGACAACTACCCCTGCACGTTCGCTGCACATCTCCCCTCGGATGTGATCGTCGTCGTTCACGTGTGTCGTGGCCGCCGGGATCGACAGGTCGCCGGTGCCGGGCGGCAATGGAGGGAGCGATGAACTTCAGGCACCTGGCGCCTGTGCGCGGCGGTGTCGCCGCGCTGCTCGGTGGCGCGCTCATCCTGGCCGGCACGTCTGCCAACGCGCAGACGGCGGCCGAGCTCTTCGACAACACCTACGTCCACGAGATCCGGCTCTCGATGCACAGCGGCGACTGGGCCACGCTCCAGGCGCGCTATCTCGAGAACACCTACTACGCGGCCGACTTTGCGTGGAACGGCTACGTCGTGCGCAACGTCGGCGTCCGCTCACGCGGCTCCGGCAGCCGCGACCCGCGCAAGCCGGGCCTCAAGATCGCCTTCGACGAGTTCGTCGGCGACCAGACATTTGCCGGCCTCAAGAGTGTCGCGCTCGACAACTTCAGGCAGGACGCCGGCATGATGAAGGAATCGCTGTCGATGCAGTTGTTCAGGCGGATGGGCCTCGCCGCGCCGCGCGTCGTGCACGCGCGCGTCTACATCAACAACGACTATCTCGGACTCTTTGCCATGATCGAGGCGGTCGACAAGCGATTCCTCAAGTCGGCGCTCGGCGAAAACGGCGGCTACCTCTACGAGTTCGAGTGGTCGGGCACCTACCGATTCGAGTGGCTGAGCGCCGATCCGATGCGCTACGCGCCGATGTTCGCGCCCAAGACGCACGAAGACGACCCGCCCGACGTGCTCTGGGGCCACATCGCCGCGATGGTCGAGACGGCCAACCACGCGTCGCGCCACGAGTGGGAGTCGGGCATGGCCAGGTTCGTCGACTTCGAGTCGCTGCTCGCGTACCTCGCGGTCGAATCCTACCTCTCTGATCACGACGGCTTCGCCGGCGACTGGGGCCTCAACAACTTCTACCTGTATCGCTACCAGGAGCGCGATCGCTTCGTCGTGATTCCGTGGGACAAGGACGTCAACTTCCGCGAACTCGAGCGCAGCGTCTTCGAGGGCACGGCCGATCACGCGCTGTTCTCGACGGCACTCAGCTATCCGCGGCTGCGCGACATCTACGTCGCAGCCCTGCGCCGCTGCGCGGCCATCGCAGATGCGCGCGATGCCGATGGCGGCACCGCCGGATGGCTCGAGCGCGAAGTGGCGCGTATCGCGGCGATGATCCGGGCGTCGGCCGTCGCCGACAGCACGAAGGCCTACACGAACGACCGCTTCGAGCAGGAAGTGGCGTGGATGCTGCGCTTCGCGCGCTACCGCGGCGCCGACGTGCTCGAACAGGTACGATAGGAGGGTGGACATGGCGCGCCGGAGGCCGAGGGTAGGCACGCTGCTGTCGCTCGCGTGCGCGTGCGCTGCGGCATGTGGCGGCGGATCGACGACGCCATCCACGCCGTCATCCCCGACTGGCGTGGCTCCGCCTCGCCCAGCCGTCGCCCTGTCGGTAACATCATCGCCGCTGGCGACGACGGCGGTCATCGGCGCAAACGGCAAGGCACTGCACACGCTCGCCGTGCAGGTGACGTTCCGCGAGACGGGCGGCGCCGCGGCGCACGTGACGGCGCTGACACTGGCGCTGCTCGACGACGGCGGCCTCCTGGCGCCGGCAGGGGATCGCGCTGCCGACATCGCGATCGGTGCGAACGCCACCGTGCAGCACGAACTGCAGCAGGCGTTCGAGGTGGATCGCTCGCCCGAGATGGCGCGCGTGCGCATCACGGGACGCGCTCGCGACGCCGCCGGAGCGGCATTCGACCTGACGATGATCGAGGCGGTCGTGCGCCTCACGATCCCGGCACCTCCGCCGGTGCCGACGGTCATGTTCTCTGGCGCCGGCGACATCGGCCTCTGCGGTTCGCCCGGACCTGAAGCGACGGCGAAATTGCTCGATGAGACGCCCGGCGTCGTCTTCACGCTGGGCGACAACGCCTACCCGCACGCGAGCGCCGAGAACTTCAGCAACTGCTACGACCCGAGCTGGGGACGCCATCGGTCGCGCACGCGTCCGATCGCCGGCAACCACGATTGGTACAACAACCTCTGGGGTGCGTATTTCGACTACTTCGGCGCGAGCGCCGGCATCCCCGGCCTCGGGTACTACAGCTACGACCTCGGCGGATGGCACGTGCTGGCCCTCAACAGCAACCTGCACGGCAACGTGGGCTCACCGCAGTACGCATGGGCGCGCGCCGATCTCGCGGCGACGCGCAGCGCCTGCATCGTCGCACTCTGGCACCATCCGCGCTACAGCTCGGGCCCCGGCGGCAACGACACGACGATGAAGGACGTGTGGAAGCTGCTGCAGGAGCATGGGGCGGAACTCGTCCTCAGCGGACACGACCACATCTACGAACGCTACGCGCCGCAGGATGCCGACGGACGCCTGGATCTCGCGCGCGGCATCAGGCAGTTCGTCGTCGGCACGGGGGGGTACACGCTGTACGATCTCGGTCAGCTCCCCGCCAACGTCGAGGCACGCGACAACCGGTCGTGGGGGATCCTGCGGCTCACGCTGCATCCGCTGGGATACGAATGGGAGTTCGTGCCCGTGGCGGGAGCCGCCTTCAGGGATGGTGGGACGGCGGCCTGCTCGCGATAGCCCGCGCGCTCACGCGTGGTACAGTGCCCGCGGCTGAGTCAGCCGTCGTGCCATGATGACCGGCGTTCCCACGTTCACTGTCGAAGAAGCCAGGCGCCTCGCCGAACAGCACTACGGGCGCCGCGGCACGATCACCGAACTGCCCAGCGAGCGCGACCAGAACTTCCTGCTCGTCGGCGACGATGGCGCGCGGTTCGTCCTGAAGGTGGCCAACGCCAACGAGCACCGCGCCGTGCTCGAGGGCGAGAACCACGTGATGCGGCGGGTCGAGGCATCGCGGGTCTGCCCGTGGCTCGTGCGCACGCGCGAGGGCCACGACATCGCCATGGCAGGCCAGCACCACGTGCGGCTGGTCACGGCGCTCGACGGGCAGACGTTCGGCAGCACCGCATGGCAGACCGACGACCTGCGTCGCGACATCGGGCGCACGCTCGGACGGTTCGACGAGGCGATGATCGGGTGCGATCATCCGGCGTTCCATCGCCACTTCCACTGGGATCTCGCGCACGCCCTCGATGTCGTCGACACCAACCTGGCGCTGGTTACCGACGACCGGATGCGCGCGCTGATCCGCGCGTGCGCCGAGCGGCACCGTTCGACCGTGGCGCCGGCGCTGGTCGGATTC
>JAEUQQ010000624.1 GCA_016789685.1 Acidobacteriota bacterium
CGAGGTCGAGCGCGACGAGGAACTCCCCCTCGCGGACGCCAGAATCGCGCGCCAGCGCTGCGCCGTGACCCGTCGCGAGCTTCATGCGGTCTGGCGCGTCCTCGCGCCGGCGCCCCAGGCGGTCGGCGTAGCCCGTGAACAGCGCATGGCGGACGTTCGCCTCCGAGGCGTGCCCGGCCAGCGGCCCGTCGAGCAGTGCCGCCGCGATGCGCCGCAGTTCCGCCGCCACCTGGCGCACGTGGAAGGGCTGCCGATCGAACTGCTCGATGGCCGGCCAGAGGTCGCAGTCGATCGCCTCGTGGCCCCGTGTGGATAGCGGAGCCGCCTCGGTGAGGAGTGCGCACGCGGCCGCGATCTGCGGCGCGCCGCGGCCGTCGAGCAGGATGCGCGCCAGGCGCGGATGCAGCGGCACACGCTGGAGCCTGGCGCCGACGTCGGTGAGCCTCACGCGCCCGTCACGCGCGTCCACCGCGCCAAGTCGCCGCAGCAGCGCCAGGCCGCTCTCGATGCGTGCAGCGGGAGGCGCCTCGAACCACTCGAACGTGGAGGGATCCCCACCCCACGCCAGCAGGTCGAGCAGCGTGCCCGCGATATCGACGCGCGCAATCTCGGCCTCGCGGTGTGGTCGCAGCCGGTCGCGTGCGTCCCAGAGCCGTCGCACGAGGCCCGGCCCGAGCCGCGCAGCGCGGCCGGCACGTTGGTCGGCCGAATCACGCGTCACGCGCTCGAGCACCAGGCTGTCGACCCCACGTGCAGGGTCGTGTCGCGCCACCTTCACCTGCCCGGTGTCGATGACGGCCGCCACGCCGGGCACCGTGAGCGAGGTCTCGGCGATGTTCGTGGCGAGGATCACGCGCCGCCGCGCC
The DNA here is from genome assembly GCA_016789685.1 of Acidobacteriota bacterium. Classification (GTDB taxonomy): domain Bacteria; phylum Acidobacteriota; class Vicinamibacteria; order Vicinamibacterales; family JAFNAJ01; genus JAEUQQ01. The sequence goes on from JAEUQQ010000624.1 coordinate 867, forward strand.
GCCGGCCGGATGGCCTCGTCTTGCGCGTCGGCATCGAGCGAGCCGTGCAGCTGCAGCACGTCGACGTCCCCGCCTGAGAGCGTCGGACCCAGCGCACTGGCCGCGGCGCCGATTTCTCGCGCGCCCGGCAGGAAGCAGAGGATGTGGCCGCCGGTTCGCGGCAGGACGTTGCGCACGGCCTCGGGTACGGGTTCGCCGGGGGCGTGTTCGGTGGTGAGCGGGTGGAGCATTCCGGCGACGGTCACCACCGGGCAGTCGCCGAGGAAGGTGGCCACCCGCGCGTCGTCGAGTGTCGCCGACATCACGACGAGGCGCAGGTCGTCGCGGGCCAGCCAGGCCTGCCGGGCCAGGGCGAGGCCCACGTCGGCGTGGACGCTGCGTTCGTGGAACTCGTCGAAGACGATGGTCGTGAAGGCCGAGAGCAGCGGGTCCTGCAGCAGTCGCGCCGTGAGGATGCCTTCGGTGACGACGAGCACCTGCGTCTCGTGGGCGAAGCGACGCTCGAAGCGGATGTGCCAGCCGACCTCGCGCCCGAGCGTCCACCCCTGCTCGTCGGCGATGCGGCGCGCCACCGCCCGCACCGCGACGCGCCTGGGCTGCAGCACGATGACGGGGCCTGCGTCGACGATCGCCGGGGGAATGCGCGTCGTCTTGCCGGCGCCGGGACTCGCGGTGACGACGGCAGCCCGATGCCGCGCCAGGTGCGCGCGGATCTCGTCGATGGCGGCATCGACGGGAAGTCGCTCGCGGATCATGTCGTCATTGTATGTGCCCGTACGCACGAAGGGGCGGGTCCGAAGACCCGCCCCCCGTGCGTGCGCTCGAACGACCGTGGTGTCGCCCCGGACTGGGCGCCCACGAGGCGTCCTAGTTGAAGAAGTACCGGAAGCTCACCATGACCCGGTAGACGTCGGAGTCGACGAAGGCCGTCTGCTGGTACGACGAGTTCATCAACTGCCCGTTGACCACCCGCATGCGGTAGGTCGATCGTCCCTGCGAATCGACCGATGGGTTGGTCAGCGGCGAGTTCGACACCAGGCGCTGCGACACGCCCCAGTTCTTGTTCAGGAGGTTGCCGACGTTCGTGACGTCGGCACGCACCTGCATGCGGTGCTTCCTGCCGCCGAGGCTGGCGAAGAGGTCCTGCGACAGGCTGAGGTCCATGCGCTTGACCAGGGGGAGGAACACCGCGCCGCGGACGGCGTACTCGCCGCGGTGCTTGCTGAGGTACGGATCCTGCGCGATGTAGGCATCCCACGCCGCCGCCTGCTGCGCCGCCGTGTAGGTGACGCCGCCGGTCGTGAACTGCGAGAAGTTCATCTCGCTCTGGTCCTTGTGGATGTAGAGCAGGTCGTTGGTCGCGCCGTCCCCGTTCATGTCGGAGGCGAAGATGTAGCTGGCGTTGCCGATCGTGCGCGCCTCGAAGAAGAACGACAACCCGGTCGCGCCGAAGTTGAAGTACTCCTTGCGGTACGAGCCCGACAGGTAGAACCGGTGGCCCGGCGAGGTCTGCGCGTAGCTGAGGCCGGGGTTGTTGGGATCGCCCGACTGCGCGTTGCCGCTCCACGACCCGAACGCGATGGAACCCGGATCAACGGTGTTCTCCGACTTGCCGTAGCTGTAGGCCGTCTGGACCATGCCGCCCGAGAAGTTCTTGCGCGCCGAGGCCGCGAAGCTCAGCGACCGGCCCTCGTTCTGGTTCTTGAGGACGATGGCGTTGGCGACGTTCGAGTAGATGCGGTTGGCCGTGTAGCGCGCGCGGTTGTCGGCGCCGACGAACGCCGACTGTGCGGCCGGCAGGTTGGCGTTGATGTAGTACATGCCGTTCACGTCGCGGCCGTAGAGCAGTTCGGCCGTGCCCGTGATGCCCCACGGCAGGCGCTGGTCGATGGCGATGTTCGTGCGCCACAGCTGCGGGAACTTGAAGTCCTCGTTGGTCAGCGCGAGCTCGTAGCTGGCCGCCGGGGCGCCCGTCACGTTGGTCGGCTTGTAGAAGTTCGGGTCCGGGTTGAACGGCCGCGCGGTCGTGTTGCGCAGGTCCTGGAACCCGGTGAGCACGCCCGTGTTGCCGATCTGGTTCGAGATCCACACGAACGCCGGCTTGCCGGTGAAGATGCCCGTGCCGCCGCGGACCTGCGTGTTGCGGTTGCTGAACACGTCCCAGTTGAAGCCGAGGCGCGGCGACCACAGGATGTTGGCATCCGGCAGCTTCGCGGTGTTGTACTGCACCCCCGCGCCGGTCTCGTCGCGGAAGGTCAGCGCATCGGCGTTGACGTTCTGGTAGCCCGTCTCACCGAAGATCGCGACGTCGCCACGGACGCCGGCGGTCACCTTGATGTTGCTGCGCGGCGACCACTCGTCCTGCACGTAGGCGCCCGTGTACTGCACCTCGAGGGGCTGCAGCGGCTTGTCGAGGCCGGGGATGTTCATGTAGCGCACCTGGAAGATGCGCAGCGTGACCGGCGAGGTCGTCCGGTTCGGGTTCTGCAGGTAGCCGTTGGCGTCGGTGTAGAAGTCGGCCAGCGAGTTGTAGACGTAGACGCTCTGCGAGCCCGGGAAGAACACGTTCTCCGAGCGGTACTTCTCGTAGCTCGCGCCGAACGTCAGCGAGTGCGTGCGGCCGAACCGCGTGAAGTTCTCCTGCAACTGGAACGTGTTGTAGCGCAGCTCGTTGTTCGGCGTGAAGGCCTCGAAGCCGAACGCCGTGTAGGTCGTGTCGGCCTGGAGGATGTCGACCATCGGGAAGAAGTCGCCGCGCGACTTGCGGCTCTCGTCCGACTTGCCGTAGCCGACGATCAACGAGTTGGCCATCGTGTTGCCGATGATCAGGTTCCATTCGCCAACCCCAGACTTGTTGTTCTCCATGATCTGGTAGTTGTTGTTCTGGAAGTTGAGCGCCTGCGTGCTCGTGCGGCGGTTGCCGAAGCCGAGCGACGACGAGTTCGACGACAGGACGTCGGTGATCGAGTCGAGCTGGTTGTAGCGGAAGCTGATCTTGTTGCGGTTGTTCAGGTTGAAGTCGACCTTCGCCAGGTAGCGGGTGCCGGGCGTCTGGTGGTCGAAGCCCTCGAACGGCCCGGTGTCGTACTTGAAGTTCGAGCTCAGGAAGTTGCTCAGCCCGGTCAAATCAGACGCGAGCACGCGGGTCATGTTGCCGCCGACCGCCGCGCCCCCGGGGTTCGCCGTGAACGTCGTGCCCGGCGCCTTCAGTTCCTCGTCTTCGTAGTTGACGAAGAAGAACAGCCGGTTACGGATGATCGGCCCAGACACCCAGCCGCCGCCGTTGCGGAACGTGAACGTGCCGGGGTTCACCGCCGCGTCCTTGGCCTCGGTCCCGACCATGCCCTCGTTGCGGAACTGCCAGAAGCCCGCCGCCGCGAAGTTGTTCGCGCCGCTGCGCGTCACGCTGTTGATGCCGCCGCCGATGAAGTTGCCCTGGCGGACGTCGAACGGCGCCACGTTGACCTGCACCTGCTCGATGGCCTCGAGCGAGATCGGCGCAACGCCCGTGCGGTCGCCCGGCTGGCCGCCGAGACCGAACGAGTTGTTGAAATACGACCCGTCGATCGTGATGTTGTTCATGCGGTTGTCCTGGCCGGCAATCGAGCTGCCGCTGGCCTGGGGCGTCATCCGCACCACCGAGTCGAGCCGGTTCGACAACGTCGGGATCATCGCGATCGACTCGCGCGTCACCGTCGTCGAAGCGCCCGTGCGCTCGGAACTGAAGACCGCGTCAGACGCGGCCGTCACGGTCACCGTTTCGGTCACGGCAATCGACTGGACCTTCAGGTCGAGGTCGGTCGCCGCGCCGAGGTTCACCGTGATGTCGTCCTGGGTGAAGGGCTCGAACGCGTTGCCCGTGCCGCCGTAGGTGACGGTCACCGAGTACGGACCGCCAACGCGCATGCCGATGATCGAGAACCGACCATCCTCACGCGTCTTGCCGTCGTACGCCGTGCCCGACGGGATGTGGATCGCGATGACGTCAGCCGCCACCACCGGCTGCGACTGCGCGTCGACGACGCGCCCGCTCATCGACCCCGTCGTGACGCCCTGCGCGCCCGCGGTCGTGGCAAAAGCACACGCCACGAAAAACAAGACCACTCTGCTCAGTAATTTCATTCCAACTCTCCTCAACAGCCGAACCGTACTCCCTGCGGGTGACGCACGTACGACGAAACGCCATGACAGGCGAAAAACTGGCCCCTGAGTATACTCCCGGGCTGGCCCTCTGGCTCG
>JAEUQQ010000648.1 GCA_016789685.1 Acidobacteriota bacterium
GATCGACACCGAGACGACACGCTCGCGCAGTTCACCGAGCGTCGAACTGACTGTTTTCTCCGAGGCCGGTGAGATGAGCGCCAGCGGGAACGCGGGCGTCGCCGGGTCTGCCTGATAGACGTACAAGCCGCCAGCGGCCTCCGCGTCGAGCGCCGCCGGCCACAGGTGGACCTTGCGATCGGGCGTCAGCGGGAAGACGTCGACGAACTGTACAGGCGTGGTGCCGGCCGCGGGGGCCGCGCCGGCATCGCTCTGGACGCCACCGCGCAGCGGTTCGGGCAGCGCCGCCGTCACGCGCAGGCAGGCCATCGAGTCGCCGTCTTCGGCGCTGTCGCTGGTGACCAGGCCGAGGCGCTCGGCAAGTGCCGCGAACACCTCGGTGTTGGGCCGCGCCTGTCCGACCGGTTCGATGACCGGCCGCACCATCTGCATGTGGTACGCCCCGTAGCCGCGCGCGACGTCGTAGTGCTCGAGGAAGGTCGTCGCCGGTAAGACCACGTCGGCGTACATCGCGGTGTCGGTGAGCACCTGATCGTGGACCACGGTGAACAGGTCGTCGCGCTCGAGGCCCGCAATCACGCGCCCCTGGTCGGGAATCGTGGCGACCGGGTTCGCGTTGTAGACGAACAGGACCCTGACCGGGGCCAGGTCGTCGTTCAGCACGCGCCCCAGGCGGTTCATGTTGACGATCCGCGTGGCCGGCTCCGGCGTGGTCAACCACTGCGCAGACGAGTAGCCGTAGGCTCCGGAGTTACTCATCGTGTAGCCGCCGCCGCGCACGCCGAACTTGTTGGCCACTGCCGGCAGGGCCAGCACGGCCAGCGCCGCGTTGCCGCCGTTGCGGTTGCGTTCGAGCCCCCATCCGCAGCGGATGACGGCCGGCGACGTCGACGCGTACAGCTCGGCGAGCGTGGCGATTTGCGCGGCGTCGATGCCGGCGACGTCCGCCGCGCGCTCGAACGTCCACTCGCGGGCGCGTGCCCGCAGGCGGTCGGCGTCGTGGGTGTGGGCGGCGAGGAACGCCTCATCGGCGTGTCCGCCTTCGAAGAGATGACGGTGGATGGCGAGCGCCACGGCGACATCTGAGCCCGGGCGGATGGCGAGGTGGTGGTCGGCCTGCCGCGCCATCGCGGTCGCGCGTGGGTCGATGACCACGAGCGTGGCGCCGCGTTCGCGCGCCTGCTTGATGAACGGCACGAGGTGAATACCCGACGTGGTCGGATTCGCGCCCCAGACGATGATCAGGCGGGCGTGCGCGTAGTCGGCGTACCCGACGCCGGCCATCTTCCCGTACATGCCCGTGGCGGCAGCGCCCGTCGGGGCTGCGCAAACCGTCCGGGCGAGCCGCGAGGCGCCCAGGTGGCGGAAGAGCTCGGCGTCTGCGGTGCCCTGCGTCACCAGGCCGTTCGAGCCGCCGTACGAGAAGGGCAGGATGGCCTCGCCGCCATGCGCGTCCGCGGTCTCGCGGATCCGGCTGGCCACCAGGTCAAGGGCATCGTCCCAGGTGGCGGGCGTGAACTGCCCGCGCCCCTTGGGCCCCTTGCGGATCAGAGGTGTCAGTACGCGAAGCTCGCCATACACACGGCCGGCAAAGCCCCGGACCTTGGCGCAGATGAAATCGCTGGTCACCGGGTTGCGCTGCGAACCGTCGATCGCGATGACGCGCCCGTTCTCGACCGACACGTTCAGGGAGCAGGCATCGGGGCAGTCGAGCGGGCAACCCGTTTCAACGGTCGAGCGCCCCCAACGGAGTTTCTCTGATGAAGCCATGCCGTCAGTCTACCGTAGGCACCTCCGCTCTCTGCCGGTGCCGGGGCAGGCCCCCTGCCCGACGGGTTACGGCCGTGCCGGTTCGGACTGGACGCGTACCCGGGCCCCGTCCTGCAACTGGCGCAAGGCCTGGAAGGGGCCGCTGACCACGCGCGCGCCCTCGGCGACGCCCGAGACCTCGATCTGGAGGCCACCGATGATGCCGGTGGTCACCTTCGTGAAGCTGACGACGTCGCCGTTGACGACGAACACACCAGACTGCTCGGCGACGTTGGGACCGGCCGTGGCGCCACCGGCCGTGGCGTCGCCGGCCCGCAGTACGACCGACTGCAGCGGCACGGTCAGGACGCCGGCCTTCTCGTCGGCGAGGATCTCGGCGTCGCAGGTCAGCCCCGGCCTGAGGGCCTGGTCGGCCGTGTCGAGCTGAACGACGACCCGGAACTCTCGCGCCGCACTCTGCGTGCCGACCACGGGCAGGGCGCTCGCGCCGACCTCGACGACCTTGCCCGTGAAGCGGCGTCCGGGGATGGCCTCGAGCACGACGTCGGCGGCCTGGCCGGTCGTCAGTCGCAGGACATCGGCCTCGGCGACCTTGACCTCGGCGTTGATCGACGACAGGTCTGACACGGTCATCAGGATGGTGCCGGGCTGGTTCTGGAGCCCGATGACCACCATTTCGCCCTCGCGGACCTGCAGGCGCGACACGATGCCATCGATGGGCGAGGTGATCTCGGTCTTCGACACGACGTCGCGCGCGCGGTCGGCCTGGGAGCGCGCCTGCGCGATCCGGCGCTGCGCCGCATCGCGGGCGCTCAGGGCTCGCTGGGTCGCCGCGCGGGCGGCGTCGAGGGCGGCGCGCGCACTGTCGAACGTAGCCTGCGCCTTGTCGAGATCGGCGCGGGGGGCGAGCGCGTTGGTGTGAAGGTCGCGTGCCCGATCGAGCGCCACCCGTGCTTCGAGGAAGCGGGCCTCGGCCGACGCCACATCTGCCTGGCTCGCGGTGATCTGCTGCGCGGCGCCACTGGCCTCGGCGATCAGCGCCTCGACGGCGGCCGACGCCCCGCCGAGTTCGGCGCGCGCCTGCACGGGGTCGATGCGGGCGAGGACCTGTCCGGCGCGGACGCGGTCGCCCTCCTTGACCAGCACCGCGACGAGGCGCCCCATGACGTTCGACCCGATATCGGCGTATCGTGTCGCGACGATCTCGCCAGAGGCGGTGACCGTCGAGCGGAAGGTCGCGGCGCGAGCCACCGGGGTGACGGTGACGTCGGTAACGGGGCGCCGGTCGCGAGCGACCAGGAACCACGCGACGCCGGCAAGGACGAGGATGAGGGGAACGAGTCGGGAAGGTCGCATCATGGCGTGGATGGTCGGGAGTGCCCGTGCACTGCAACGCGTGGCGGTTTCGCGCGTCTCAGAGGCGAGGGCAATCGCCGGTGAGACGCCGGACCCCGGCGCCTGGTTGCGGGGGACGGGGGCCCCGGAGTCGTGCGGATGATACTAGAAGCGCTCAAACAAGCGATCGCGTCGCTGCGGGGCTACCCCTTGCGCACCGCCCTCGGCCTGCTCGCGATTCTCGTGGCGGTGGCGACCATCTGCATCGTCGTCACGGCCCTCGATGGGGTCAAGGAGTTCGCGCGCGTCAGTGCAGAGCGCGCCTTCGGCAGTGACACGTTCGTGGTGGCCCAGGTCGCCTCATCGGGCCAGATCAGCCGCCGCGAACTCGAGGAGAAGCTGAAGCGCCACCTGCCGATTCGGCGGGGCGACGTGCGGTTCCTCGAGCGCCAGAATGAGGGGCGGGTGCTCTACGCCCCCAACGCGCAGCGCGGCGGCGACGTGACCCGCGGCAGCTTCGAGTTCGAAAACGCCGCCATCACCGGGACGACCGCCGATCTTGCGGCGATTCGTGACCTGGGCATCGTGAGCGGGCGATTCTTCGACCCGACCGAGGACGTCCGGGGCGCGCAGGTCGTGGTGGTGGGAGCCGACGTCGTCGATGCGCTGTTCCCGTCTGGGGATCCGGTCGGCCAGGCCGTCCGCGTTGCCGGCCGCGGGTTCACGGTGATCGGCGTGCAGGGGCGGCTGGGCACATCGGGAGGCGCCTCGCTCGACCGCTCGGTGTGGATGCCGCTGGTCGCGTTCGAGCGGGCGTTCGGCGCGCCGGCCACGTTGCAGGTCTTTGCCAGGGCCGACGCCGGCGTCAGCGTCCAGGAGGCCGAAGACGCCGCGCGCATCACGATGCGCGCGCGACGGAACCTGGCCCCTGGCGAGACCGACACGTTCGACATCCTGACACCCGACTCCGCCCGCAGCTTCGTGCAGCGCGTCACCGAGCGCACCGGGGTGGCCGCGGTGCCGATCGCCGTGATGGCCCTGCTGGCGGCGATCGTCGTCGTGACGAACACCACGCTGGTGTCGGTGAGCCAGCGCACACGGGAAATCGGCGTCCGGCGCGCACTCGGGGCGACGCGCACGCAGATTTCCTACGAGGTGATCGCCGAGTCGCTCATTGTCGCCATTGGCGGCGGCACGCTCGGGCTCCTGCTCGTGTTGGCGCTGACGTCGGTGGCAGGCGAGGTGGCCGGTCTCGCCCTTCGCGTGCGTCCCTCGACGATGGCGTGGAGCCTGTTGGCGTCGGTGGTGTCGGGCCTCGCGGCCGGCTGGTACCCGGCCCGCCGCGCGGTCAAGGTCGACGTGATCTCGGCGATTCGGACCGACTGATGGTTGCTCCCACGAACACCCCCTCCGGGCTCAGGATCACCGAGGACGGCAGGCCCATGCGCGACCTGATCGGCGAGTCGGCCTCGCTGGCTGTCGAGTCGCTGCGCACGCAG
>JAEUQQ010000461.1 GCA_016789685.1 Acidobacteriota bacterium
TCCCCATCACCAGGCGGAGGCGATCGACCTTGAGGTGCTCGGTCACGAGACGATGCTGCAGCGCCACCATGTCGGCGTAGGCGTACTTCGGGAAGCGCTGGCGGAGGCCGTCGCTCGGCTTGCTCGACCTTCCGTGCCCGATGTTGTCGGGGAGGATGACGAAATGCTTCGTCGTGTCGAGCAACTGGCCGGGGCCGTAGAGTTCGTTGGCGAAGTGCGGCTGGAGGAACTGCGCGCCGGTACCGCCGGTGCCGTGCAGGACCAGCACGGCGTTGCGCGCGCGGCCCTGCGCATCGCGCTGGAGCGTGCCGAGGGTCCGGTAGTGGATGCGCACGCTGTCGAGCCGCTCGCCCGACGCGAACGTCACGTTCGCCAGTGTGGCGTCGCCCTCGGTGACGGCCGGCTGTGCGAAGGCGCCCGCACACGAGGCCAGGATGACTGCCAGCGCCGCGGCACCGCGGCGCACCATCGACAGGGTCATGCCGACGAGGATACCCCGACACACGACGCCGCGCCCGGGGACGCGGCCCGAGCGGCGGCATCTGCACCGCACCGGCCGGCGACGCGGTCAGCCCGTCACGGGCGCTGGCATGGGGCCAGGTCGTGCGAAATGCTGCAATTCAAGATGTGACCCCGCCTGTCACGCGCCGCCGGTCAGCTTGATGCGGTCCTTCATCCCGCTGATCTTCGACGGATCGACGCCTGGCACCTTGAGGAGCTGGTCGAACGACTTGATGCCGCCCTCGTGCGTGCGGAACTCCACGATCGCCGCCCCCTCGGCCGCCGTGAGGCCGAGGATGTCCTGGAACTCGGCCGCCGTGGCCGTGTTGACGTCGACCTGCCCGTACCGCAGCGACAGGTAGCCGACCGTGGCGGCGATGTCGTCCTTGGTGCCCGGTGCACCGATGCTCGCCATCGTGTCGACCACCGCCTGCCACTCGGGGCGCGTGCGCCGCCTCGCCAGCGACGTGCGGAGCCCGTGGCAGCCGCTGCACATCTTGAGCATCGCATCGCGGCCCGGCCCCGGGGGGGCACCAAACCCGCCCGACTCGACGACGGGCGATCCCGGCGGAGGGGCCGGACGCATCACCGTCAGCGTCGGCTTGCCGTCAGGCAGCGCGAACGCGACGATCTTCGTGCCGCGCGGCGACTGGATGAAGCTCCCGCCACCGGCCGCGATCACCACGTACTGGCGCCCGTCCTTGCCCATGAAGGTCATCGGGATGGAGTGGCCGCTGGCCTCGAGTTCCGTCTCCCACACCTGCTTGCCGGTGCGCGTGTCGAAGGCGCGGAAGTAGTTGTCGTTCGTCGCCCCGACGAAGATCAGTCCGCTGGCCGTGACGATCGGTCCCCCCATGTTGAGCGCACCGGTCCCGGTGATGCCCCTGGCCTTGAGCTCCTTGACGTAGCCGAACGGGACCTTCCACGCGATGTCGCCCGTGTTCACGTTGACCGCGACCAGCTCGCCGAACGGCGGCGCCGAGCACGGCAGCTTCGTGTCGGGATTCCAGAACCGGCCGACCGCGCCGCCCCACGGTGACTGCCGGCCGTAGCTGGGCTGGCCGGTCTGCGGATCCTTGCGGGGAGCCATCCGCGCCACCTGGCCGACGTTCATCACGTTGGTGATCGCGAGGCCAAGCGTGGGGTCGAACGCGACGCCGTTCCAGTTGCCGCCGCCGAGGGTGCTCGGGAACGACAGCATCATGTTCTCGGTGCCGGGCGGCGTGTAGATGCCGTGCGTGTACATGTTGTTCTTGGTGAACAACTCGCGGCAGTAGGCCTCGTGCTCGGGCGTCAGCGTGTAGAAGTCCTTTGCCGGATCGAACGTCGTGCGTCCGAGCGGCTCCGGCTTGAGCGGGAACGGCTGCGTCGGCCACGAGCGTTCGCCGGGCACGGTGCTCTGCGGCACCGGGCGCTCCTCCATGCCGAACAACGGTTCGCCCGTCACGCGATCGAAGATGAAGAGCAGCGTCATCTTCGTGATCACCGCCACGGCGGGAATGGTCTTGCCGTCGCGCTTCACGTCGATCAGGGTGGGTGCCGCAGGCAGGTCGAAGTCCCACAGGTCGTGGTGCACGAGCTGCTGGAACCACTTCAGCTTGCCGGTCGCGGCATCGAGCGCCACGATGGAGTTGCCGTAGAGGTTCTTGCCGGGCCGATCGGCGCCGTAGTAATCGGATGTCGGCGAGCCGAGGGGCACGAACACCATCCCGCGATCGAGGTCGACCGTGAAGAACGCCCACATGTTGGTGCCCGAGCGGTTCTTCCAGCTGTCGCCTTCCCATGTCTCGACCCCGGGCTCGCCCGCGCGCGGCACGGTGTGGAACGACCACAGGAGCTTGCCCGTGCGCGCGTCCCATCCACGGATGTCGCCGTAGAGGCCGAAGCTCGGCGCCTGTTCGCCGTTGTTTCCGCCCGTGATGACGATGTCCTTGTAGATCGTCGGGGGCGACACGAGGCTGAAGTTGCCGTCGACTTCGTCCTTGAGGCCCTGCTTGAGGTCGACGAAGCCTGCGGTGCCGAAGTCGAGCGTCGGCCTGCCGGTCTTCGCGTCGAGCGCCACCATCTGGCTGCCGGCGCCGCTGAAGATGCGCGCGGGCGTCCCGCCGCCGCCCGGCCAGTACGCGACGCCGCGGCGCGACACCACGGCCGGGGCTTCGTACTGCCACACGACCCTGGCGGTCTCGGGCTCGAGCGCGAAGATCGTCGATCCGGTCGAGATGTACATCAGGCCGCCCACCACGATCGGGGTCACCTGGAGGTTGCCGCCAGCGCCGGTGTCGAACACCCAGGCCGGCTGCAGCGTCGCGACGTTGGCCGCGGTGATCTGCGTGAGCGGCGAGAAGCGGCGGCCGCCGAGGTCGTGGTCGTGATGCGGCCAGTCGGTGCCGTCGGCCGCGAGGATGGCGGGCACGACGATGGCGGCGAGCAGACAGGCGTAGGCAGCGCGTGAGGTCATGAGTCGGAGCCGGCCAGTGGGCATGTGATCGCGTCCTGCGCGACGAGGTCCAGACAAAGGGCCCGGCGGTCGCGGACCGTCGCCGCAGACCGCCGGGTGGAGGTATGCACCGCCGACGAATCCTGAGTCTTCCGGGCTCCGGCGATGTCGACTCGCCGGTCCCTGGGCCCGTCCAGTGGTCGAAGCGGTACTGCACCGTACTCCCGGCGACGACGAACGGCAACGGAGTAACGGTGCCGGTACGGTTACAGCGGCACCGCGGTCACGACCCGCGACGAGCCCCGCGCCAACCGAATTGGGGCAACCGAATTGGGGTCAGACCCCAATTCGGCGGTTTTGTCGGAATTGGCGTCAGATCGAGAGATTTTCGGCAATTCGGGTCAGACCCCAATTCACCCCGATTCAGGGTCAGGGGGCGGGATCCCAGCGGGTCAGCAGGGCGCGCGGCAGGCGGGTGATGACGCCGGCGACGAAGCGGGCGCCGTGTCCGGCGGCGTCGGGGTCGATACCGGGCGAGTGGAAGTCGGAGTCCGAGATGATCCGCACGGCCAGGAACGGTGTGTTGAAACCCAGGGCCGTGCCGCCGGCAAACGCGCTCTCCATGTCTTCAGAGATGGCGTCGTACTTCTCGTGAATCCAGTTGAGGCGGTCGACTTCCTGGTTGAACTGGAACGCCGACCCGATGAGCCCCTTCAGCACGCGCCCGTGGGCGTACGACTCGCCGAGGGCGACGGCCACCGCGTCGGGGTCGCAGGGAAAGACGGGCAGCGCGACACGTTCGTCGCCGTCGAACCTGAGCCGGTGCGGCATGCGCCGCCAGTTCGCCTGGTTGGAACCCTGGCCCGCATCGGCGTGGCTCGTCGCGAAGCCACCGTAGTCGACCGTGGCCTCGCCCACGACGATGTCGTAGACGCGGAGGTCGGGCACGGTCGCACCGGCGGTGCCCTGGTTGATGATCAGGCGCGGGCGGAACGTCTGGATGGCGAGGGTCGTCGCTGCCACGGCGTTGATAGGCCCCACCTCGGTCCGCGAGACGACGACATCCTTGCCGGCGAGCCGGCCCCGCCAGAACGTCCACGAGGCGATCTGGATGCGCGTCGCGCCTTCGAGGGCCTCGACGAGCGGCATGACTTCGGCGTCAACGGCCCCCTGGACGACGACGTCGACGCGTTGCGGGGCGACGAGGGCGGCGGCTGGTAGAGCCTGGGGCCGTTGGTGCCCGCTGGCGCAGGCCACGCCCACGGCGCACGCGGCGGCAACGGCAAGTCGCGCCCCGAGACCAGTGCGGATGGGCATTGGCGCGAATCCTACCACCCCCTGCCATGACTCTGCGGGAGGCTGCTGGTTGTTGTCACGAACCGCGGCGCGTGTGAGCGGTTGCACGCGCACGGGTGCCGTACGCAGCAGACCCTCCCGATGCGAGGGGACACTCCGGGAGGGTCGTGTCAGCCGCGAGTGACTCCGGCCCGGCACGACGTGCCAGGCCGGAGGTGAGCACCAGGCCTCAGAAGGTGTACTTCAGGGCCAGTTGCATGATGCGCGGATCACCGGCCGTCAGGATGCGGCCGAAGCTCGCGTTGTTGAGCGCGACAACCGGGGCGTTGAGGTTCACGTGGTTGATCACGTTGAAGATCTCCCACCTGAACTGGAGCGACGTGCTGGCGATCCGGAAGGTGCGCGACACCGAGATGTCGTTGGTCAGCCGTCCGGGGTTCAGGATCGAGAACGGCTTGTCGGTGCTGTAGGTGCCCGTCGCCGGCGCGGCGAAGGCGGCCGGGTTCAGGTAGTTGGCCGCCGTCTTCGCCCCATACGGGTCGTCGAGGATCTGCACCGCCCGCTGGTTGCCCATACCGGTCAGCGCCACGTCGGTGCCCGTCGTGACGGTCGAGCGGTTGCCCGACTGCACGCGGACGATTGGCGCGATCTGCCAGTCGCTGATCAGCGCGCCGAGTCCGCCGCTGACGGTCGGCGCGCGGAAGACGGCCGACACGTTCCACACGTGGCGGCGATCCGACGAGCAGTAGCTGTAGTCGGCGTCCGGATTGTCGGGATTCATGATGGTCGAGCCGGTGATCTCGGTGGTCGCCGGGTCGGTCATGCACTTCGACAGCGTGTAGTTCGTCAGCAGGCTCCAGTTGTCAGACATGCGCTTCTGCATCGACAGCAACAGGCCGGAATAGCGCGACTTGCCGGTGTCGTCGGTCGAGCCGACGGTCGAGTACGACGGGCCCCAGGTCGGGTTGATCGCCGTGAGGGTGCGGCGCGCCTGCGTGTTGCCCGTGGTCGCCCCCGCACGGAAGATCGCGGGGTTCAGCTCGGTCGCACGCCACACGTACTTGCCGCGCGTGCCGAGGTAGGTCGCGGCAAACAGGTAGTCGCCGAAGCCCTTCTGCACGCTGACGTTCCATTGCTCGGTGCGCGTGTTGTGCAGGTCGAGCGGGGTCGTGACGTAGGTGCCGGCCAGCGGGAACGCCGACGTCGCCCAGTTGTCACGCAGGTTCGGCCACGGGTTGCCGCCGGCGATGTTGAGCCAGGGGTTGTCGAGACCGCCGGCCGGATTGGTCAGCGTGAGCTGCGCGCCCCAGGGCGGGCTGTTGGCGAAGCGCGTGTTGAAGAACAGGTGCGGCGTGTCGTAGAACCAGCCGTACGCCGCGCGCACGCTCATCGAGTTGTCCTCGAGCGGGCTCCAGATCACGCCCACGCGCGGGGCGACCTGCCCCCACCGCGCCCCGTGCGTCCCGGTGCCTTCGGGATACCCGGCGTCGCCCGGGAACATCAGCCCCGCCGGGGCCTGCGGGTACACGGTGCTGCGGGTGCCGGCGCGGAACCACTCCATGTTGAAGTTGTTCGAAAACGCCTTCTCGTTCTGGATCGGGATGAATGGCTCCCAGCGCAGGCCGTAGTTGATGGTGAGGTTGCCCCGCGGCTTCCAGTCGTCCTGGATGTACATCCCGAAGTAGTTGTGGCGGTGGTAGTCCCACACCTGGTTGCCCTGCAGGAAGCTGCTCATCCTCCCGACCATGAAGTCGGCGAGGCCCAGCCCCGTGTTCGAGCCGTTGAACGTGAACGCGCCGTTGGTCGGACGGTTGTTCGTCGCCTCGATGCTCGTCCTGATGTAGCTGACGCCGACGGCGATCTGGTGCTTG
>JAEUQQ010000036.1 GCA_016789685.1 Acidobacteriota bacterium
CGCGGTTTGCGGTGGCGGATCAGACGACCGCCCCCGACAACATCATCCCGTCGGGTCTGCAGGCCCTTCAGGTGCTGCTGGCGCACGCGGCCGGGGCCTCGCCGACGGTCGCGCGTCCGCGACCGGGCGCCGAGAACGGCATGACGTTGGGCGAATTGCAGGAGGCGACGACGGGCGCCGGGCTGGATCTCGTGGCCGCGGTCAGGCCAGCCGGCGCGCCGCTGCCGGTGCCGGCGATTGTCCACTTCGCCTTTCAGCACTACAGCGCCGTGGTCGAGGCGCGCGACGGCGCGTATCTGGTCCGCGACCCCGCGCTCGGCGGCGACCGCTGGATCGATGGCCGCGTTCTGGACACCGAGTTGACCGGCTACGTGCTGACGCCGCGTGCCGCCACGTCCCGCACGTGGCGCGCGCCGACCGTGGAGGAGGATGCGAACGTGCGGGGATTCTCGTGCCTGGCGGGCGGGCCTGGGAACAATGAACCCAAGAAGTGCCCCACGGGCGCTGGTTCCGGTGGCGGAGGCGGCGGGGGCGGGTCCCCGTCCTGCGGCGCGTGTGCGGCCCCTCCCGGGATGCCAGTCTTCGATTTCAAGGCGTCGAGCGCGAGCTTGATCGTCACCGACACGCCGATTGCCTACACCCCACCACGCGGGCCGACGGTCACCTTCACCCTGACCTATGACTACCGCCTGTTGATGCAGCCGCAGATCTTCTCGTATGCCAATGTTGGCGCGCAGTGGTCGATCGACACGGTGGCGTTTGCGAAGGAAGAGCCGTTCTGGATCAACCCCTCGTGGAACAACGAGTCCATCCCCGCCCACGTGTCCGTCTATCTCCGGGGCGGCGGCGAAGAGATCTTCGTCGGGGCGCCGACCGGGCTCGTGACCTATCCCGGCCACTGGCGCAGTCGCGCCGTGTTGGTGCGTACTTCGACGGATCCCGTCCGCTACGAGCGACGGTTGCCGGACGGCGGCGTCGAGGTGTACGGCCTGGCCGACACCGCACCGGCCGGCGAACGCCGGGTGTTCCTGACCGAGATCCGCGATGCGGCGGGTCTCAGCGCCATGCTTACGTACGACAGCCAGTACCGCCTGGTGGCGGTGACCGACGCCCTCGGGCAGGTGAGCACGCTCCGCTACGATCTCCCGGCGGATCCGCTGAAGATCACGGCGTTCACGGATCCCTTTGGGCGCACAGCAACGCTGCAGTACTCGACGCGCGGGCAGTTGACGGGCATTGTCGACGTCGCCGGTATGACGTCGACGTTCGTGTATGACGATGGCGACTTCATCGCGGCGCTGACGACGCCGTATGGGACGACGCGGTTCACGCACGAGACGGCGGACCCGGTGAACCACCGTATCTACTCGCCCTACCCCGTCGTGACACGCGTGACGAGTTGTGCTGGCGTGTCGTTCAGTTCGTGGGCGGGGAGAGCAGGACGTCCGGCAGCGTGATTGTGCCGGGCGTGGCGATCGCGGCGTCGACGGCGCGCAGCAGATACGCGTGCGGATCGACGCCGACCAGTCGTGCGGTTTCACACAGCGTGTAGAAGAGCGCGGCGACCTGCGTCCCACGCAGCGAGCGCGACCCGTAGTGGTTCTTGCGCCCGACGACGGGGCCGCGCAAGGCACGCTCGGCGGCATTGTTGTCTAGCGGGATGCGCGGGTCGTCGACAAAACGTGTCAAGCCGTCCCAGCGCTCAAGCATGTAGCGGACCGCCTTGCCGAATTCGCTGCGGGGCAAACCGACCTGTTCGGTCGCCCAGCGCCAGATCTGATCGAGGATCGGACGCGAGCGCTCGTGCCGCAGCTGCTGCCGCTGGGCCTGCGCCGCCGCCTCCCCAGGAAACGGTCGGGGGACGAGGCGCTCGATGGCGTACAGCTCGCCGATGTGCGTGCGGATCTCGGCACACGCCGTCGGCCAGTGCTCGGCCACCTCGTCAAACTTCCGTTTCGTATGCGCCCAGCAGTGCGCGAGCTGCAAGTCGGGACCGGCGCGCGCGAGGACCTCGTAGACCGCATAGCCGTCGACGACCGCGATCCCG
>JAEUQQ010000106.1 GCA_016789685.1 Acidobacteriota bacterium
CACCATGCGCACCAGGCCGAAGACGTTGCGCCCGTTCAGCGGCAGGTCCTGCACGGCCGTCTCGGGCAGCAGCGCGCCGACCGTGGCCGAATCCGACTGCACCGTCGCCGCCTGCGCCGTCACTTCGACGGTCTCGGTCACCGACCCGACACCCAGCGCGCATCCACGCGCTGGCGATCCCCGGCCGACAGCGTCAGGCTGCGCGCCTGCGGGCTGAAGCCCTCGAGCTCGACGCGCACCGTGCAGGCGCCGATCGGCAACAGGTTGAACACGTAGTCGCCGGTCTCGTTCGTCACCGACGTGCGCACCGCGCCCGTCCCGGTATGCGTCACCGTCACGGTCGCACCCGGAAGCGCGCCGCCGCTGCTGTCGACGACCCGGCCGACCACATCGGCCGTCGTCACCTGTGCGTGGCCCCTCGCGGCGCCAAGCAGCACGCACAGCCCTGCGACGAGGACACACGCCGCTCGCTTCAAGACACCCGCCATGCGATCACCTCGATTCGGCACGTAGGCCTCCCTCTGCCTAGTTCTGAACATGTTCAACTTAGAACCGGCGTCGCGAGCGTGTCAACACGAAAGTGAACATGCTCATTTTTCGCATCCAACAGGCGCATTCCCGGGCTTAGAATGTCCGGGCGAGCCGTCCAGGGAGCGTGAAGCGTCATGCGCGTATCAGCCGGTGTGCCTCGGGGTCCGGACGCGACCGTCAGCGAACTCGAGCGCTCGCCGTCGCTCCGCGAGATGAACAAGCTCGACAAGCGGCAGCGGATCCGGAGGGCGGCCCGGGAGCTGTTCTCGAAACAGGGGTTCGAGGCCACCACGCTCCGACAGATCGCGAAACGCGCGCACGTCGCCCTCGGTACCCTCTTCAACTACGCGCACGACAAGCGCGACCTGACCTTCCTGATCTTCAACGAGGAACTGGACGAACTCGTCAACGAGGCTGTCGAGTCGTCGCGGAGGGGCCGCACCCTGCTGGAACAGCTCATGCGGCTCTGGGAACCCCACTACCGCTACTTTGCGCAGTCGCCGGTCCTGACACGCCTGCTGCTGCGCGAGATGACGTTCTACGCCGAGGGAACCGAAGCCGCCAGGTTCCACGCGATCCGTGCACGTGTACTCGGGCACATCGAGCAGCTCGTGCGCGCGTCGCAGCAGAACGCCTCCCTGGCCGACTCGGAGTCGGCACGCACGATCGCGCTGCTCCTGTTCTTCGTGTATTCCGGGGCTGTCCGATGGTGGATCGCACAGGACGATCCGTCCCCCGATGATGGGATCGGGGATCTCCGTCGGTTGATCGACATTCAGATCAAGGGTCTCGGCGGTCGCCCCAGAAGGAACAGATGACCGACCGGTCGAACGCCGTCGGCCGGAAGACCTGCCGCTGCAGCGTCGCGACCTCGTGCTCGTGCGCCCGTGCTCGGCGAGGGCGAACAGCCAACTCGCCCCGACGACATCGGGTCAGTCCAGCAGGACGGCCGGACCGGCCTTCTCGGGCTCGAACGAGGCACGATCCGCCTGACCGTGGACTGCCCGATGTCGGGCCACGGGAGGCACGCGTGCGTGGCGATCGACGTCGACGACGCTGACCGGTACTACGAGGAGTGGAGTCGACGCGTGCAGGTCCTTCGCCCGCCACACGACGAACCGTGGGGTGCCCGCACGTTCTACCTGTTGGATCCGTTCGGGAACACGCTGTTCGTCAGGGAATCCAGCACGAGGACGGCGAGGCCTCCCAGGCATCGCCCGGAGGCAGCGCCGGCAGGGTGCCGCCTTCGGCCAGGATCTTCATGTGCTGCAGGGCCTGCGTGAAGCGCGCGCGACGGCTGCTGATGTCGGCCGCACGCGCGGCATCATCCGCCAGCATCGAGTTGTCGAACACCAGGGTGTACAGCAACTTCGACGTGGTGGCGTTGACCGGCTGCGCTTCGAGCGTGCCGTGGTACAGGTCGAAGGGACGGCCCTCGCGCGGGGCCATCGCGTAGGTGTACGACAGCTCGGTCTTGCCCACGAGCACTTCGACGACGCGACCGGCCACCGATCGCACGGCGCCGACCTCGCCATCCCGGCCGGCGGTGATCGTGCACGACACCCGCAGCCATTCCGCCAGGTCGCAGTACTTGCCGACGCGCGCCCAGACGTCGGCGGCGGGCCGGTTCACGGTGACCTCCATGTCGACCGACACGTACGTGGGACTCGTCGCCCCGGCGCGCCGCTGGGCCGAGGCGGTGAGCGCGACGCCCAGCACGGCGAGGGCCGCCAGGATCGTGGGTCGCGTGGTGGTGTGCACGAGTCGTGTGGCCATGGCGTCTCAGGTCTCTCGGTCGTTAGGCGACATGCAGGTACCCGGCGCAGCGGGCGGGGCGCCTCGGCTGCGCGACTACATTACATCCACCCGCCCCGGCGAACCGACGCGCGGCGCGGATGCCGGCCCCTCACCTGGCACGCGACCACGTGGTTCAACCGGTGTATAGTCTCGCCTTCCCGAACAGCAACATCGTGCCGGCCCTCGGGCCGGTGCGCAGGAGACGTGTGACGATGACGTCGGTGAAGCCCAATTCCCTGCCCCTCGCCCTGGCGTGCGTCATCGCGGTTGCCGGTGCGGCGACTGTCGATGCAAAGACCCTCATCCACGCCGGCCGGCTGATCGACGGCCGCAGCGATGCCGCGCGGCCGAACGTCACCATCACGGTCGATGCCGGCCGCATCGTGTCGGTCGCCGACGGTTTCGCGTCGCCCGCGGCAGGCGACACCGTGATCGACCTGCGCACGGCGACCGTGATGCCGGGCCTGATGGACATGCACGTGCACATCTCGAGCGAGCAGTCGGGCGCTGGCGGGTACGCCGAGGGGTTCTTCAAGAACCCGGCCGACTTCGCGCTGCGCGCCACGACCTACGCGCGCAAGACACTGATGGCCGGCTTCACGACCGTGCGCGACTGTGGCGCCGGCGACAAGCTCAATCTCTCGATGCGTGATGCGGTGGCGGCTGGCTGGGTCGTCGGCCCACGCATCGTCGCCGCCGGGGCGGTCACGACCACGGGCGGGCACGGCGACGGCACCAACGGCCTGGCGAGCGAGCTCGAGGAGTTGCTGGCGCCGCACCTGCCCGGCGTCGCCAACAGCCCCGCCGAAGTGCGTGCCGCGGTACGCCAGCGGTACAAGGACGGTGCCGACTTCATCAAGATCGCCGCCACGGGCGGTGTGCTCAGCCTCGCGAAGAGTGGCGATGCGCCGCTGTTCTTCGACGACGAGCTGGCCGAGGTCGTGCGGACGGCCCGCGACTACGGGATGAAGGTGGCTGCCCACGCACACGGCGCCGAAGGCATGCTGCGCGCCGTCAGGGCCGGGGTCGACTCGATCGAACACGGCACGTACATGACCGACGAGGTGATGTCGGCGATGAAGAGCAAGGGCACGTACTACGTCCCGACGATCAGCGCGGGGCGGTTCGTGGCCGACAAGGCGAAGATCGACGGCTACTTCCCCGCGGTGGTCAGGCCCAAGGCCGCGGCCATCGGGCCGCAGATCCAGGACACGTTCGCGCGTGCCTACAAGGCGGGCGTCAAGATCGCGTTCGGCACCGATCAGGGCGTGGCGCCGCACGGCGACAACGGGCGGGAGTTCGCGTTCATGGTCGAAGCCGGCATGCCAGCGATGGCGGCCATCAAGTCGGCGACGCTCGAAGCGTCGCGGCTGATCGGGATGGACAAGGACCTCGGCACGATCGAAGCCGGCAAGCTGGCCGACATCGTGGCCGTGCCCGGCGACCCGCTCGCCGACATCGGCCTGATGGCGCGCGTCAGCTTCGTGATGAAGGGCGGCGTCGTCCACAAGCAGTAGCGGCGTGATCGGGGCGTTCCCTGCGCGCTGAGCCCTGACCCTTGCGGAGGGTCAGGGCCCATCTCCATCCGGCCCGTGGGAAGGGTACGTCTGGCCCTACGCGCGCCTCGCCTCGTACCGCATCGCGCCGGCGACGTTGCCTTCGGGATCCTCGAACCAGATCAGGTCGCCCACGCCGGGGATGGTGGCCTTCTCCATCAGGATGCGTCCACCATTGGCCTTCACGGCGGCGGCGACGGCATCCACGTCGTCAGAGACGGAAATCGTGCACTCGAAGGCATTCGTGCGCAGCCCGGGCACGAGTTCGCGACGCCCCTGCAGCGACCCCAACGGCCCGGCGGTGTCGCCGGTCGAGATCATGAAGAAGCCCGGCGGGCCCCACGGTTCAAACGTCCAGCCGAAGACACGCTCGTAGAACGCGCGTGCCCGCGGCACGTCGTCGGCGTTGATGGCGAAGTGCCTCACATTGCCCATGCGATCCTCCTGATTCCGTGAGGGTACCCGCGGACGCGCGTGAGATACTTTCGCGATCTCGCCACATCATGTCGAAAACGCGACAACCCGTGCGCGGCGATGAGCACCTGCTGATGCGGAGCTACGCAGTGACGCATCCCCGGAACCTTGGGATCGACACGCGCTGCATCCGCGACTGGGATCAGTTGGCCTATGCCTCGCACGGGGTGATGACGGTCCACGCATCAGCCGGCGCATGGGTCGTCCCGCCAGACCGCGCCGTGTGGATCCCCGCCGGCGCCGCGCACTCCGTCGAGACCTCGGGCCGTGTGACGCTGCGCACGCTGTTCCTGCGTCCGTCGCTGAGCCGCGGCCGGTTGCCACGGACGTGCGTTGCCCTCAGTGTCTCGCCGCTCGTGCGCGAACTCGTGCTGCACGCTGCCACACGCAACACGCTGCGCCGCGATCGACCCGTCGATCGACGCCTGGCGCAGATCATCGTCGACCAGCTCGCGACCCTGCCGCACGAACCGCTGCGGTTGCCGACGCCACGCGACCCGCGCGCCTGCGCGGCCGCAGAACACATCCAGCGCCGTCCTGAAGACGGGCTGCCTGCCGTCGCCCGCTCGGCCGGCGCGAGCCTCCGCACGCTCGAACGTGCGTTCCTGCGCGAAACCGGCATGCCGCTCGGCCGATGGCGCCGCCGTGCCCGGATGATTGCCGCCCTTCGCCTCCTGGCCGACGGGCTCGACGTCACCGGCGTCGCCCTCGACGTGGGCTACCAGGCGCCGAGCGCCTTCGTCGCGGCCTTCAGGCGCGAGATGGGCATCACACCGGGGAAGTACTTCGCTGGCGGCTGAGGGCGCGCTGTCGGTGAACACGCGGATCGGCGTCTTCGTCTACCGGTTCCAACGCACAACGACACCGTGAGCCTGCGCGCGGGCGAGACGGGAGAGGGCTGAGATGACTCGTGGGTTATTCGCGGCCGCCGTGTTCGTCATTGCCGCCCAGGTGTACGCGCAACCGGCTGACGATGCGGCCAGGCTCGCGGAGTTCAAGGCGTTTGCCGCGAAGTACCGGACCGAACACTCCGTGCTCAGCCTCTCGTACGCCATCGTCAAGGACGGCCGGATCGTCGCCGCCGAGGGGTTCGGCTGGCAGGATCACGACGCCGAGGAGCGGACGACCGCCGATACCAGCTACCTGGTCGCCTCGATCACCAAGACGTTCACCGGCGCGACGCTGCTGGCGATGGATGCAGACGAGGTGATCGACCTCGATGCGAGGGAGGGAGAGGGACGCTTCATGGCGTCACCGCTCCCCAACCCCGAGATGAACGCCTCGAGCGGCATCATCGCCAGCGCACGCAGCCTGGCCGAGTACTCACTGGCGCTCGACCAGGGACGCATCCTGGCGCGCCCGCTGCTCGAGCAGATGTGGACCCCGCCGAACGATCCCGATGGCAGACCCGCCAGCTATGCCTGCGGTTGGTGGACGCAGCAGTGGCGAGGGCAGCCGCTGGTCTGGCATTCGGGCAACTGGCCCGACGCCTATGCCGGCCTGCTGCTCAAGGTGCCGCGCAAGGGCCTGACGCTCGTCGCGCTCGGCAACACCGACGGCCTCAACTGGGACAACCGCGTGCAGGTGGCCGAGGTCGAGAAGCTCCCGCTGGCACTGAAGTTCCTCGAACTGTTCGCACAGAACTGAACGGAGGCGGACGAACCCCGCCCTGGCACGTTCCGGGTGGTTCGCCCGCGTCCGCACCGGAGCCGACCGGCGCGCTGGATGTCTGCTGCGGACTCAGGTCGCGCGCGGTCAGTCGCCGCCGCCGAGGATCGTCGCCACGCGGTTCTCGAGGACGTCCTCGATCGAGAAGCCAAACACCTGCAGGTAGTGCTCGGCCGACTCGATCAGCGCACGCTGCGGCACGAGGCCGACCATCTCGACACGGCTCACGGTCGCGCCGAAGCGGCGCAGCTCGGTCTTGACCGCTTCGAGGATGCGATACAGCGGCGTCGCCTGGAAGTTGCCGACGGTGATGTTGAGCAGGGCTTCGTTCCGCGTGCGATCGAGCGCCGGGTAGAAATGCACCCCCGAGAATCCCGTCGTCGGGGCCGACAGGACGTCGGCGACCCACTCGGCGGCCTGCTCGTTTGGCGTGGTGAGGTAGGCCTTGAAGTTCACCAGCGGGAGGCGCGCGCCGATGATGGTCGCGCCCTTGTCGGGCGGGAACACGTCGGGGCCGAAGTCGGGCTTCCACGCCGGATCGGCCATCTTGGCCGCAAAACCCTCGTACTCGCCCTCGCGGATGTTCTCGATGTCGCGCCGCAGCTTCGTGCGTGCCGCTTGCGCGAAGAGGTACACGGGCAGGTCGAATCGACGCGCCACCTCGGCCGCGAACTCGACCGACCAGTCGACCACGGTCGCGATGGGCACGTCGCGCAGGGCGACGAACGGAAACACGTCGACGGCCCCGATGCGCGGGTACTCGCCCTGGTGTTGCCGCATGTCGATGTGCTCGAGCGCCCGATCGTAGACCAGGTAGCCGCCTTCGAACACCGCCTCGCGCGAGCCCGTGAACGACAGGATGGTCCGGTTCCGCACCTGGTCCATCGAGACATCGAGGACCACGAGGCCGGGCACGGCCTCGAGCGCTTCGCGGAGCGACTCGACGAATTCCGGGTCGCGGCCTTCGCTGATGTTGGGAACCACCGAGATGATCTGGGACATCGTGATCTCCTACCCCGTCGCCGAGGACGAATGGAACGCGGTGCTCAGAAGAGCCCGAGGAAGACGCCGGCTGCCAGGGCCGACCCGATGACGCCGGCCACGTTGGGGCCCATGGCATGCTGAAGGAGGAAGTTCCCGGGATCCTCGGCCTGCCCCACCATGTGCGCCACGCGGGCCGAGTCGGGCACGGCCGAGACGCCGGCCGCACCGATCAGCGGATTGACCTTCTCTTTCGCGACCAGGTTCATCAGTTTCGCGAAGAGCACGCCTCCCGCGGTCGCCGTCCCGAACGCGACGCAGCCAAGGACGAAAATCAGCACCGACTGCTTCGTGAGGAATACGCCAGCCGACGTCGAGGCTCCGACGGCGATCCCGAGCAAGATGGTGCAGGTATCGAGCAACGCACTCGAGGCGGTCTTGGCCAGTCGGCCCGTGACGCCCGATTCCTTCAGGAGGTTGCCGAAGAACAGCATACCGAGCAGGGGAAGGCCGCCTGGCGCCAGGAGCGTCGTGACCAGCAGCCCCATGATCGGAAACGCGATCTTCTCGAACTTCGAGACCTTGCGGCCCGGCTTCATCCGGATCAGGCGTTCCTCGCGCGTCGTCAGCAGCTTCATGATCGGCGGCTGGATGATCGGCACCATCGCCATGTACGAGTACGCCGAGATCGCGATCGGCCCGATGAGCGCGGGCGCGAGGCGGCTGGCGGTGAAGATCGCGGTCGGGCCATCGGCGCCGCCGATGATCCCGATCGACGCAGCGCTCTGCGGCGAGAAGTCGAGCCAGAGGGCCCCGATGAACGTCATGAAGATGCCAATTTGCGCGGCCGCGCCGAGCAGCAGGCTCTTCGGATTCGAGAGCAGCGCCGAGAAGTCGGTGAGGGCCCCGATCCCAAGGAAGATCAGCGGCGGAAACACGCCCGCACGCACGCCGTAGTAGATGATCCCGAGCACGCTGTTGCCGCCGGTGTTGAACACGTACTCGTGCGACACCGGATCGATCATGTACAGCGACACGCTGTTGAAGATCGAGAGCGGCAGCGGGATGTTGCCGACCAGGATGCCGAAACCAATCGGCACGAGCAGCAGCGGCTCGTAGTCCTTGGCGATGGCGAGATAGATGAACAGCAACCCCACCAAGACCATGATCACGTTGCCGAACGTGAGGTTGGCGAAGCCGCTGCCCTGGATCACCTGGTCGAGGTATCCGGTGATGTCACCGGTCCTGACGTCCTTGGCGAACAGGCCCTGCTCGAATTGCGTGACGTAGCCGAGGCTCTCAGTTGGTCCCACGGCGACAACGGTGTAGATCCCTGCCAATTGGCCGGCTTGGTCGTAGAGTTGCCCCTTCGCCGCACGCTTGAGCACGCTGGCGGCGAGGTGGTCTCGCCCCTTGTCGATCCTGAAGTACGTGGACGACGGCTCGACCTTGAACGGCAGGAAGCCGACACGTAGCGCCGGGATCGCCACGTGATCGACGCTGGCGAGCGACGCGCCCTCGGCGAACGCCTCGATGCGCACCACGGTCTCGAAGTCGTCGGCGTACACCGTGACGAAGGTGCCGATTTCGTGCTCGAGGGCGTCGCGCAACACGCCCCTGGTGGCTCCCGGCCCGCCGTAGTCGTTCTGCACGCCGTCGGTCGTGCCCTTGTGGAGGCGGAGGTAGGTGACGCCCGGCTCGAACGTGACGCCGAACGTGGGGCGATCGGCTGCCAGTACCTGCCCCGCACCGAGGCAGGCGAGCACGCAGACGAGAACAACGACGCGTCGCACGGCCGTGATCCTCACAGCGACGTCAGCTTGGGACGCGACACGTGGACGAGCAGGTCGCCCTCGGCGATGGAGTCGCCCTCGCGGACGTAGATCTTCGCCACGCTGCCCGCATGCGACGCGGTGATGGCGTTCTCCATCTTCATGGCTTCCATGACGAGCAGGGTCTGGCCGGCCACGACGTTGTCGCCCTCC
>JAEUQQ010000115.1 GCA_016789685.1 Acidobacteriota bacterium
CCCTTCCGACACGACAGGTGATCGCCGCGGTCTCGCACCTCGTCGAGCAGTCCGCGGAAGTACGAGAGGTTGCCAGCCGCCAGAATGATCGTCACAGGCGCGGCGGCAAGCAGGACGATCACCCCGAGTAGCCGGTCCTGCCAGAACGCACGCCCCACGGCCGCGATCATGAGGGCGGGAAACACCACCGCGTGTGCTCGGCCGAGGACGGGCGGGCGCGACAGGCGCGGCGGGGCTGGCATCGTCACGTTCACCGAGTCTCCCCGAGGTTGCCAGGTCTTTCCCCGTGGCGTTTCGCGAGGTGGGCCTCTACGGCGGGCCGCGGCGGGAGCCGTCGGCGGCCCGGTGCTCCGATCAGGCGCGCGCGGTAGTTGCTGGGTGCAAGGAGGCACGGCCCGTTGCTCACGCAGGCACCGTTTCGCCGGTAGCGGCCATGGCCGCGGCAGCCGCTTCGTTGAACTCCGACGTCAGCGCATCGAAGTCGATCCCCAGACCGCCCACGAAGAACGCGTGCCTGAACCTGCTGGTTCGCCGCCTGATGACGATGTACCGCCCCATGACGAGCGTGCGCTCATGCATCTCGACGACGGCCAGGTCACCGAGCGCCCAGCAATGCGTCCAGACGGGCGTGACGATCTCGATCTCCTGCGCCGACAGACGCACGCGGCACACGGCCCGGACGTAGCCGTAGATCGCGAACGGAATCATCCAGCCGACGAGGAGCGCGGCGCCGACGGCGTCGGCGCGACCATCCTCTACCGACCTGACCATCATCCACGTCGTGATACCGATCACGCCGAGATAGACATTGGCCAGGCCGCTGCGGAGGATCGGCCATCTGATCCCGGACGCGAGGTCCAGCGAGAACAAAAGACGAGTATCGAACCCTCTCCCTGTGGAGTCGGACGCACCGTGGTTCCCTTGATGTAGATCCACGTCGCCTTCTATCGCTCAGGGCTCAAGCCCAGGGTGACCGGGGTCGTGGCGGCATCGGCGCATGGCACCACCGTCACGCCCGACGCGTGATCGCCGAGTCCAATGAGCAGGACCGCGGCACACGACGACATCTCGATGCGGAAGCGGCCCGCAGCGTCCGTCTTGGCTTGTGACGCGATCCCCAACGCGTCCAGCGAGTGCGCGATGACGTCCGCATTGGGTGCGGGTTCGCCAGCCACGCCGAGGAGTTGTCCGTCGAGGTTCCATGGCTCCGCGTCGGCGTCGGATTGCGCGTGCAGCGTGACGCGGGCACTCCCGCCCAGGCCGCGCCATCCGATGGCCGGTGCATAGCCGGGGTGATCAATCACCCAGGCGGCGGCCTTCGCGTGCGCCGCGTTCGCCCGCAGCGCCCCCTTCGCATCGGTAGTGCCCCGAATGAGTTCGCCGGTGTCCTGGGAAAACGACACCATAACCCCGCGAGCGGCCCCGCCAACGTCGGTCAGAATCTGGAGCGGCACGACGAGGCCGACTGGAACAGCGGCCCGGCGCGTCGCACCCGTGCCAGGAGTGCCGGCCCGCGTTGCGTGCCGGACCAGCGGCACGGTGAGCCGCCCTGTGTGACCAGGGCTCAGACAGTCTTCGCGCACGGCCGAGGGATCGGCATCTGCTGTCTCGACAACGAGGGCCAGAAGGAATGCGCTGCCGCGGTCGCACGGATCCGGAAGCCGGCCCCGTGCGTCGGTGTATGACACCCCCATGGGCTCTTGCGATTGGTGGGACACCGCCGTCACCTTGGCGTTTGCGACAGGCTCGCCATTCGCATCGACGAGTTCGAGCGGCCCCAACGACACGCGTTCGTCGAGGGTGGCGATATCGAGGCCGAGCGCAACGGACGCGCCATGCGGCCCCACCCGGCGATAGGCCAACGTGGGAACAAACCCATCGACCTGCACCGAAATGGCCACGATGCCCGCCCGCTCGATATCGACACTGAAGCGGCCCTCGGCGTCGGTCGTGAGGGCCCAGGTCTTCCCGGTCTCCAGGTGCGAGACGTTGACACGGGCGTCTTCGAACGTCACCGGTGGGTTGAAGCCAATGCCACCGACATAGCCGTCGACGGCGACCCTGCGCTGCGCGCTCACCGCGAGGCTCAGTAGGACCACCGTGAACATCGTCGATGCGATCAACAGTGTCCGCGGCGTTCGCTCCATGTCGCGCTACCTCGGGCACATCATACGCCCGCGGTGCCGAGCCTTGAGAAAAGCCTCGCCGTCATGATGCAGCGCTCGCTCCCTGACTGAGAGCCGTGCCCCGCGCGCACGCTCCCCCACGTCACTGCTCCGGCTGCTTCCCCCACACGGCCGCCGCCAGGTCGGCACGCACCTGCACGTCGCAGCGATTCGCGCGGCGCACGCCGAGGCGCTCGCGATGCACGAAGAAGGCCGCGACCTCGGCCACGCGGCCACGCTCGATCGCCTCGACCCACGTCCCCCACTGCAGGAACATGACCGACCGGGTCACGTGCCGGGCATCGGCCGACGTCGGCGCGCCGGCGGCGGATGGCGCCGCGATGACGATCGGCGTGTCGTTACGCCGGTCGGCAAGATCGAGCGACACGGCGCTGAACTGCGGCCCCAGGTACCACTCGACGAAATCCCAGGCGGCCACGCCCAGCACGAGGCACGGGCGCTGATCTGCCGCCGCGCACACGGCCGGCGCGCGCGCCAGCAGGGCGTGGAACTCCGGCCCGTACTCGACCTGCACGAGGGGTTCGCCCACGTTGCTGCGGTTGAAGGTCGTCACGGCCACCGCGCCCCACACCATGTGCGCCACGCCCACCGCCACGAGCGCGACACGCCAGCGCGTCACGCGGGGTGTCGCGGCCGCGGCGAGCCAGTCGGCCACGGTCCATGCCGCCACGACCGTCCACGGCACGAGCACGTGCACGGCGAGCCACGGCACCTTCTCGCCGGCGACGGCGTAGAGCAGCGACTGCGTTGTCGCGAGCCAGAGCCACCAGGCGCGTGACGTCTCGCCCCGCCGCACGCAACCGGCAATCGTCCACCACGCCAGCATCAGGCACAACGGAACGACAACGACGTGCGCGGGCGCCAGGTGGAGCACGCGCGCCACGAGGCCACCGCTCGCCCACGCCATCGCACCGAGCACGCCGCCTGCCACAAGGCACCACGCGAGTCGCCGCGCCGCGAGCCCGCGGGCCCCGCACGCCCACGCCCACAGCGCCGCGACCGACGCCACGACGACGAGCGGCTCGTAGATCAGGAGCAGGAGGCCGTAGTAGTGGAAGGGCCCCGGCAACCGCTGCTGGTCGTGCATCCTGGCCCAGTGCGACGGGCCATCCACCAACGCGGCACGCATCGTCGTCAGCAGCGCGTCGGCTGGAGGCTGTGACGCAAGGTGCGACGCAAACGTCGTCACGTGAAGGCCCGCGACGATGGCGACGCCGATCACCAGTGCCGCGAGCACGTCACGACGCGCCGGCCGCGAAGGGACCGGCGCCCCGGCACATCGCCGCACGAGCGGGAACGTCAGCAGGGCGCCGAGCGGAAACAGCACGTTGAGCTTCGTGCTCCACCCGAGCGCGACGAGCGCCGCGACCAGGAACACCGCCCGTCGATCCCCGGCATCGAGCCCGGCACGTCCCCACGCCAGGCCCACCGTGACCAGCAGGATCAGCGTGTCGTGCGCATTGAAGCGGCCGTAGTAGATCAGGATGGGCGACGCGGTCACGAGCACGCCGAGCACGACGGCCGCGCGCGCCCCTTCTTCGCGCCGCACGATGGCCACCAGCAGCAGGAGGCTGGCGATGCCGGCCAGCGCCGGCACGAGGCGCGCCTGCCACAGCCCGCGCCCGAGCACCGCGTACGCCGCTCCTTCGAGGTGATACAGCACGGGGCCGTGGAAGACAGGGTCGGCGACATATGCCCCGTGCCGGAGGCGCTCGGACAACACGCCGTGCACAGCCTCGTCGTGATGCGGTTGCCGCACGCCCAGGCCGGCGAGCCGCGTCACCAGCAGTGTGGCCAGCAATGCCAGCGTGAACCGACGCGCAGTCACGGTCATCGCACGCGCATGAGCACGGTGTCGCCCGACCGCACGACGACATCCGCGCAGTTCGCGAAACGGCGCTCCGAGACCTGCGGATAGCGCCGACGCTCCACGACCCCGACCACGATGTAGGCGACGCGCGCCTGCCGCAGGCGATCCGCAAGGTCAGCGTCGGGACCGGTGTAGAACGACTCGACGAGCGCGCCGCGCTCGCGCAGCACGGCCGGCCAGGGGGCTCCGCGCCGCCAGAGTTCCTCGTGCACGGCCCATCCGAGCAGCGTCGGCTGGCCGCTCAGGCTCGAGATCCGCGACGCATACGTGTACTGGGTGCCTGCCGCCTCGAGCACCACGGCGCCTGGCGGTGCGTTGGCGACGAGGTAGTCGATGACGGCGGCATCGCCCGGGTACCTCGCCCGCACGAGGTCGAGGCCGTCGAGCGTCAGCGCGTCCGCACGTCCACGCACGCGCGCGGCCACGTTCGCCACCGGCTGCAGCAGCAGCACGCCGGCCAGGGCTGCGGCGACGGCGAGATGCGGCCTGGGCCAGTCTCTGACGCGCGCCGGTGAGACCAGTGCAGACACGAACGACGGGGCCGCAATGGCACACAGCATCATGGCCTGCAGGTGCCACTTGAACACGACATTCAGGCGGCCGAACCCGGGGCCATACACGTCGTCGATCCACACGCTCTCGGCGAGGAACAGCAGCGCGAGCGCCCAGCAGGCCACGCGCCAGGCGGTGGGCGCCACCTCGGCCCGGTGCCGCCACACGGCAAGGGCCAGGACGCCAACGCACACGCGCACGGCGCCGGCCGGCCACAGCCACGAGACGAGCACGAGCGGCGCAACCAGCACGCCCCACCACGGCCAGCGGTACGAGCGGGCCGCCCACAGTACGACGGGACCAAGCCACAGTCCGGTGACGAGCACGAACCGTGCGAGCGGAGTACCGCCGCCGAACAGGCCCGCCGGCAACGTGGGGATCGACACGCTGGCGAAGAACGGCCACGCGACCAGTGCGGCCACGACGAGCGCAAGTGAAAGGGCGGCGACGCCCGGGCGCTCGATCGTGCGAAGGCACAGCGCCGCAAGCGCGACGCCGATGGCTGCCGACGCCACTTCCCAACTCGAGGTCAGCACCAGCACCGCGGCGCACACCGGCACCAGGAACAGCAACGCCGGCCGCGGCGCACGCCGTGCGGCGACTCCTCCCGAGTCCTCGACAACGCGGTGGATCAACGCCGCGAACACGACGAACACCGGCATCGCGATCACGTGTGCGTGCAGCTCACCGTTGGTGAGCGCCCTGACCGGATAGTCGGT
>JAEUQQ010000482.1 GCA_016789685.1 Acidobacteriota bacterium
CAGTTCGACCGAATAGGCGATCATCCGCGACGTGTCGTACGCGAACACCTCGCGGCCGAGGACGACGACCTTGGCACCCTGTGCGACGACACAGAGGGCGGGCGCGACCGTCGCGCGCACCATGTCGCGCGACACCGACGAGCGGCGGATGGCGTGTACGCCTGGCACGCGGAGAGGGAAGGATCCGTCGTACGGGGTGTGTGCCCCGAGCAAGCCGGCGAGCCGCGCGAGGCTCTCCGCCCGCGGTTCCTCCGGACGCTGGCTGGGTGCGGCCTGCGCCGACGGTCTCGCCAGCGTCAAGTGCCCTCGCCCCCGGTTCGATGCGGCGGCGCGCGCACTGGTCCTGGTGACGGCCGACCCGTGCTCTCGCATGTGTGCACTCCCTGAGGCGTGTGGCGTGTGGGGCAGGCGGTGACCTCACCGCCACGACTGATCCCAGCGTAGCAAGCCCGCCGGACGGTAGTTTGCCTGATCCTGCGAGAATCTGCCCTGTTCGTCCGGGGGCGCCCGGCCGGCGCCAGCGGGATGAGGCGTCACGCGCGGACACTGCCGCATTGTCGGAGGCCTGACGGGTCGAGTTCCGGCTCGGAGGAACAGGCAAGATTTTCACCCGATACGGCAAGGTCGTCGGCCGGGATGGCCGTACCCTCTGGCGGAGTGCTCACGGGGCAGCCCGCAGAGCCAGACATCACGGCACGGCTGCCGGCCCCGACGGCCCAGGCAAGCGAGGAGAACGCGCGTGGCGATTCAGCAAGTCTCGAGGTGGTCCACGTCAGCGGCGCTGGCGCTGTCCACGCTGGCGAGCGTGATGGCGATACCCGTGGGCGCAACAGCCCAGGCCCTCGCCGATGTGAAGACGCCTGGCACGCCGTTGGTGCTGAAGGCGCAGGGCAGCTTCTACGTCGGCGGCGAGTCGGTCGAACAGACGCCTGGGCAGCTGGGCAACCTCGGTCCCGGCGGCCACATCACCATCAACCAGATGTACGTGCGGTTCATGGTGCCGCAGGGCGGAGACGGCAACGTTCCGGTCGTGATGCTCCACGGCGCGACGCTGACGGGCAAGTCGTGGGAAACGACACCCGACGGCCGGATGGGTTGGGACGAGTACTTCGTCCGGAAGGGCCATCCCGTCTACGTCCCCGACCAGGTGGGGCGCGGCCGGTCAGGATTCAACCAGGCCGTGCTCAACGACGTCCGCGCGGGCGTGGCGACGGCCGACAAGCTACCACCGTGGTTACGGTTCAGCGATGAAGGCGTCTGGCCGAACTTCCGCTTCGGCGCCAGGGCCGGCCAGCCGGTCGCCGACACGCAGTTTCCCGTGGCGGCCGTGGGCGAGTTGTCGAAGCAAGCCGTGCCCGACATCAGTTCCAGCTTCCCGCAGCCGAACCCCAACTGGAAGGCGCTGGCCGACCTCGCGGGCCAACTCAAAGGCGCCGTCCTGATGGGGCACTCGCAGTCGGGGTCGTTCCCCCTCGAAGCGGCCCTGCTCAACCCGACGGCGGCGAAGGGGCTCGTGCTCGTCGAGCCGGGACGATGCCCCGAGTACACGGCCGACCAGATCAAGACGCTGGCGACCGTTCCCGTACTGGTGGTGTTCGGCGACCATCGCGACAACCCTACCGGGTTGCCGAGCCTGCCCACGTGGCAGCAGCGTTACGAGATGTGCCAGGCGATGATTGGCCGCCTCAAGACCGCCGGTGGCCGGGCCGAGATGCTGGCGCCGCCCGACCGCGGCATCGCGGGCAACAGCCACATGATCATGCAGGACAGGAATCACCTGCATATCGCGGACTGGATCCTGCAGTGGATCGTGGCGAACGTCAGCAGGAACTAGTCGCGCGGAGCGCTTGCTCCGATCGCTACTGAATGGCCGGGCTCGTGCCCGGGATGGGAACGATCCAGGGCTTCTGGGCGAGCAGACCGCCCCAGCCGGCGGCACCGTGGACCGGCGTGCGCCAGGCCGCCGAGTTCGGGGCGAACCCGGAAGACTGCCTGTTCCTTTCGAGTTCCGGCCGGACGGCACCGCGGGCGCCGGTCCCGATGCGTGGAAGGCGCGCGTCGACGTGACGGAACGGGCCACCAACGGCGGGAAGCGGGCAGATCCGTAACGGGGCACGGGTCGGTTCGGCATCGGCCAGGAGCAACAGTCATGAGCATGCACGTCATCGCCGTGGGCATCACGATTCCGATCGCCGTAGTGTCGCTGCTGGCCGCCGCGTCCGTGAGTGCCCAGTCGCTGGTCATCTCGCGTGCCGGGTCTCGACCGGTGCGACCGGCCCCGCCCCAGAACTTCACCGGCGCGGTGCAGGTGGAGATGCTCTTCGACGCGGTCGACCCGTCGCACGCCAGCGGCGGCACGGTCACCTTCGCGCCCCGCGCCCGAACGGCCTGGCATACCCATCCGAGAGGGCAGATCCTCGTCATCACGGACGGCGTCGGACGCGTGCAGCGGTGGGGCGATCCCGTCGAGGAGGTGCGCGCGGGCGACGTCGTGCGCATCCCGGCCGGCCAGAAGCACTGGCACGGGGCGTCGCCCCACGCCGCGATGACGCACCTCGCCATCTCGGAGCACCGCGACGGCAGCACCGTGCAGTGGCTGGAACTGGTGAGCGACGAGCAATACCACGCCGCCGTCCGCGCCGAGCAGGACTCCCCGCCTCAGAGTCGGCCGGTACCAGGTCGGCCATCCGGCGAGGTGCAGCCACGAGTCGCGCCAGGGATGGCGACACTGACCGATGACGTCCTCTTCGGTGACGTGTGGCGCCGCCCGGAGCTGTCGCCGCGCGATCGCAGCCTGGTCACCATCACCGTCCTGATTGCCACGGGGAAGGCCGCGGTGCTGAGCGGGCACCTCAATCGCGCGCTCGACAACGGCGTGCTGCCCAGCGAAGCGTCTGGCGTGCTGGCGCACTTGGCGGTATACGCCGGTTGGCCGAGCGCCGTGGCGGCACTCGAGGCGTACGACCAGGTGTACGCGACCCGCAAGGTCGATACGGCAACGCTGCGCGTCGCCGACGATCGCCTGGCGGCGTCGGCCGCTGACGCGGCCCGGGCGACGGGACTCACCGCGTCCGTGGGCGCGGTCGCCCCGAAGTTCGCGCAGCTCACCAACGACGTGGTGTTCGGCGATCTCTGGCGACGCCGCGATCTGTCGTTGCGCGACCGCAGCCTGGTCACCATCGTCGCCCTCGCGGCGATGGGCGATGACGAGCACCTCGAGTTCTACGTGGACCGGGGACGCGAGAGCGGCCTCACGCGGGAGCAGGTCGCAGAAGCCCTGACGCACCTCGGCTTCTACGCAGGCTGGAGCAGGGCCGCCAGGGCGATGACGGCGATCGCCCGCCTGCCGAGCCGGTGAACGTCGAAGTCACGTCGTGGCCACCGAGCCGCCCCACTGCGGGGAGTGACCAGACAGGCCTCTCCGCCGTTGCACCTGAAACGCACGCTCACCCATGCCCATCCCAACTCGGAAGCGAGGTACACGATGAGCAGCCAGGTCGATCTGATGACCTTCGACGCCGTCGTTCCCGCTCGGCGCGCAGTCGCCAGCCGCCGGCCCGGCAGGGCTGGGACGCCGCCGGCTCTGTGCGCTCGAGACGAGGCGACGTTGCACGTCCTGATGCGGGAGGCGCACGCGCGAGGGGTGGACCTCGAAGTGGTGGTGGGTGCTGCGCCTGGGTGGGAGCATCCGTGGTCGCGTGTCCAGGTGGCCCACGTGGCCGCCGACGCCTGGGGCACGCCGGGCGTGCTCGTCGACGACCACGGCTGGGAGATTCAGCGGACTGAGGTCCAGCTCGCGCGGCTGGCGACGAGCGAGACGAGTGGAGATCGCCGGTGAGCCGGCGCGTCAGGCGATCTCGACGACCATCGGCCGCGGAAGAGGACGACCTTCGCCAGGCCCTCGACGCGTTGAGCGCCGCCGAACTCCGGACGGCGGTGCGTGCCATCCTGGACGAACTGGGAAGGACTGGCCCGCCGCGCTCCGAGCTGCGGTGGCGGCCGCCCGGCTCGTGCGTCAGCCGCACTGGCGTGGCCAACTGCTGGACCTGGCCGCGCTCGCGGCGCAGGAACTTGGGCACTCAGATCGGCCGAAGCGGCTGGAGGCGGCGTGGAAGGCCGCGCCAACGCTCGCGCGATTGGTTCGCTGGCTGGCGGCCGGCGATACCCGCGGGGAATCGATCCGCCACAAGGCCGTGAGGGCCATGGCCGCCTGTCCCAAGAACTGTCCCCACGCCGATCACGAGGAATGGCCGAAGTCACTGGGGTTTCGGCGAATGTGCAGCACTGAGAAACCGTCGCCTCGATTCGCGAAAAATGCCGAACCGCCAAACCCTGCTCTCGGTTACACCCACGATCGCGGTGAGGTGGCCGAGAGGCTGAAGGCGGCGGCTTGCCAACCGACGGAGTTCCTCCCCGTGGTCCTCCATTTCAGGCCGAATTCCTAACAATTTCGACGATTTCGCGTTCGCGAGAGCTGGCTACTGTTTTCCCTAAAAGGGCCGTTTCGGGGCTCGCAGGGACAATCGTAGGGACAGCGTGGGCCCACAGGTTGAACGCCCGACCGCTCCGTGGCATCATCGAATTCGATGCGAATTTGATGAGGACCAGATGCTCGACCTTGCCAACGACATCCGCTCGCTCAGCGACTTCAAGCGCAACACCGTCGACCTGCTCGACCGCATCCGCAAGACCGGCAATCCGATGGTGCTGACCATCAACGGAAAGGCCGAGCTCGTTGTCCAGGATGCAGAGGCGTACCAGGCGCTCCTCGACCGCGTCGAGACGCTCGAAGGCATCCAGCGAGGCGTCGCGGACGTGAAGGCGGGCCGCACCAGGCCCGCGCAGCAGGTGTTCGACAAGCTTCGCCGTAAACAGGGCATACCGCGTTGAGATCGCGCGGAGCGCCGAGGGCGAGTTCGAGGCGCTGTACCTCTGGGTCGTCGAGCGCGCCCTTCAGCAGGGCACCAGGTGGTTCAACGGGCTCGAGCGTGCCGTCCTGTCGCTCTCAGAGGACCCGAAGCGGTGTCCCATCGCACCGGAGAACGCCGATCCCGAATCGCCCGTGCGCGTGCTGCACTACGGCCGGAAGCCACACGTCTACCGTATTTTCTTCCTCATCGATGAGCCGACCGAGACGGTCCACGTCGTGCACGTCAGGCGCGGCGCGCGGCAGCCGGCCACTGACGTGGAACTGAAGGGGCCCAGGTAATGGCCAAGCGAGAGCCGCGGAACGAGGCGGGTCGCCGCCTTCGGGCCGACGTGCACGCCGGCTTCGAACAACTGGCGCGAGGCGAGGCGCCGCCGTTCGACAAGGCCTCGGGGCGACAGCTCGCCGAGTGCCTCAAGTCGCGCGGTCGCACCGGTTCCGCATCCGCCGGTCCTTCGGAGGCATTTGAGATCGTGAAGGCCGTCGGTCTCGCGCTTCCCGCGTCGTGGCGACAACGAACTGGGCCGGCGCACCGGTCCTCAAGGTGCACGGCACCTTCGTGGCCACGCGACCGCGAGGTCTTAGAGGTTGCCCGGCCTCGTCGAACGACGGGACTACTTCAAGTACTTGTCGAGGAATTCGATCACGGTCTTCCAGGTTGGCACGAACGGCGTGGGATTGACGATCGTGCACCCGGCCGAGGACGTCGAGCGTATCGTCGCGCCCTCAGCAAGGACGGGGTCGGTGAGGAACCCGTTCCAGTTCCCGTGGGGCGCCTTGGGCAGGCTGATGAACACGGCATCCTTGCACGCCTTATTGAGGGCCATGTAGAACTGCTCGCCCTGGTTGTGCGGCACCAGTAGATCGGAGCCGCCGTGCAGGATCATGATGGGCGGGTCCGCCGGGCTGACGTAGATGAGTGGGCTCGCGGCCTTCACCTTCTCGGGGCACGACTGGATCGCACAGCCGACAAGCCGAGACTCTGGCGAGTTCTCGCACGGCGGTGTGCTAACTACGCCGAGGACTACGAAACGGGCCTGAAATCATACGATTTCAGGCCCGTTTTTCATTTCGTAGCTGGCTGGCGTTGGCTGGCGATCGACGGCCCTTGGTCCGCGTTCGGGCACACAGATGGGCACACGCTCGGGCACACTGCAGCCACACTGACGCCCGATGACGATGTGTGCCTATCATGCACACAGTGTGCTACGCTGAGGACTCGTGAAGTACTTCGACTGGGACGACACGAAGAACGCGAAGCTCAGGAAGGATCGCGGCATCGGGTTCGAGGACGTCGTGTTCCATATCGAGCGCGGCGATCTGCTCGACGTGCTGGACCACCCGAACCCCGAGCGCTACGGCGGTCAACGCATCTTCGTCGTCCGGCACGACGACTACGTCTACCTCGTGCCCTTCGTGGAAGACCAGCACACGGTGTTCCTGAAGACGATCATCCCGAGCCGAAAGGCCACGAAGCAGTACTTGAGTGAGGAGCCCGACGATGAAGCTTGATGCCGACGAGAAGGAACTGCTCGAGTCGGTGGAGGGTGGTGCGTGGAAGCCCGCCGCGGGCGGCAAGCGGACACGTGCGCAGTACTCGCGCTACGCAAAGGCCACGTTCCGCAAGGACCGGCGGCTGAACATCCGACTGTCGAGCAAAGACCTCGAGGCGATCCAGAAGCGGGCGCTCGCTGAGGGCCTGCCGTACCAGACGCTTGTCTCGAGCGTGCTGCACAAGTACGCCGCGGGGCGATTGAAGGAAGTCTGATCGGGCGTCACGAGCACGGTGAGTGTCGCCATCCGTCGTGGCGTGCACGTCCCGCGCCGGTCGCGCGGTTGCCTGCGGGCGCCGTCCTGAGTACATTCCATCGCCATGCGATTCGAGAAGGTCTGGATCGAACAGTGCCGGGCAACCCGGGCGATCAAGCGGCGCTTCGGCGTCGAAAGCGCACTGGACTATCTGGTCGGGGAGAAGGTGCGGGCGTGTGCGGCTGCGGCTCGGCTGGATGACGCGTTCGCGCGCGAGCTCCCGCGGTTCCTCTCTGCCGTGCATCGCGTGTTCAACCAGTACGAACTCATTGGCTACGTGGCCACGCAGAGGCCGGCCGTGCGCAGAGAGCTCCGGTCGCTTCTCTACCTCTGACAACGCATGATCGA
>JAEUQQ010000125.1 GCA_016789685.1 Acidobacteriota bacterium
CGCGTCGTTGAACCGGGTGACTCGCCCGGCCTTGCGCTCGCACACCCCGTCGGCGGCGTGTCAGTCACCGGCGACGGGGTCGCGACCCTCGCCCGCTTCCTCGTGCGTGCGGCCATCGCGGATGTAGTAGATCCGCTTGAATGTCGGGATGATTTTCTCGTCGTGCGTGACCACGATGATGGCCGTCGAGAACTGCCTCGCCATCTGGCCGAGGATGCGGATCACGGTCAGCGCACGTTCGGAGTCGAGCGGCGCCGTCGGCTCGTCAGCCAGGATGACCGGCGGACGGTTGACGAGCGCGCGCGCAATCGCCACGCGCTGCTGCTCGCCCCCGGACAACTGCGAGGGCATCGCCGACGCGCGATGCGCGACGTCGAGCACGGCGAGCAGCTCGCGCGCCTGGCGCCGCGACTCGTCGTTCGAGCGCCCGGCCAGCATCGGCAGCAGGGCGACGTTGTCGGTGACGTCGAGGAACGGGATGAGGTACGGCGCCTGGAACACGAACCCGATGCGGTCACGGCGCAGGGCCCGCAGGTCGCCAATCTGCCAGCCGTTGTCGTAGATGAGGTCGTTGCCGAGCCACATCCGCCCTGCCGTTGGCTCGATGACGGCGCCGAGTGACTTGAGCAGCGTGCTCTTTCCCGAACCCGACGGCCCGATCAGTCCGACGACCTCGCCGGGGGCGACCGACAGGTCGACACCGCGCAACGCGTCCACGGCCGTGTCGCCTTCGCCATAGCGCTTCGTCAGGCCCTCGATCCGGATCCCGGGCGTCACCGGCATTGCCGCACGAGCCCCCTGCGACGCGGCGGGCCCGACGCTGACGGGCAATGCGTGCCCGGCGCTGGTGTCAGCCACCGATCGCCTCCGCGGGATCGACCGACAGCGCCGCCTTGATCGCCAGGCCGCTCGCCAGCACGCAGATCACGATGACCGCCACGATGGCGCGCGCGGCGTCCGCGGTCTCGAGCAGCACATACTTCGGAAAGTACGGCGCCCAGATCGTAGCGGCCACCTTGCCGACCACGAAGCCGATGAGGCCCAGGGCCACGGCCTGCTGCACGATCATCGCCGCGATCGTCCGGTTCCGGGTCCCGATCAGCTTGAGCACGGCGATCTCGCGGATCTTCCCCATCGTCAGCGTGTAGATGATGAAGGCGACGATCGCGGCGCTCACGATCGCGAGAATCACCAGGAACATGCCGATCTGGCGCGCCGACGTCGCGATGAGCTTCGCGACGAGGATCTCTTCCATCTGTGTCCGCGTGAAGACCGAGAGCCGCTTCCATCGTCGAATCGGCTCGGCCACGGCGTCGGGATCCGCTCCCGGCGCAATCTGCACCAGCACCGCGTTGACGAACGCATTCGTGCTCTGCGACGCGATGACGGCGTCGACGACGCCCGGCGCGCCTGGCGGATTCAACGCGGGATTCGCGGCCGTCCGCGCGCGTTGCTCCAGGATGGCGTCGTTGTCGCGGAGGAACTGCGCCTGCTGGGCGTCTTTCAGCGGGATGAACACCATCGGATCGCCACCCGATGACACCATCCGGCGCGTGAGCCCGACGACCGTGTAGGTGTGGCGCCGAACCCGGATGGCGTCGCCCAGCGCGAAGCCGGTGGCCACGTCGGCCACAGCCTCGTAGTGACTGCGCGTGATGTGGCGCCCAGCCACGAGATACGGCGGCTGGCCCGGCCAGCCGGGGCCATCGGGCGTGACGCCGACGACCATCGCGCGCACGTCGCGCGTCACGCTGGCGCCGGCGAGGCGTACCTGCATGTTGAGGTAGGTGACATTCGCCACCCGGCTCACGCCCGGCATGCTCGCGATCCCCTGCCAGGCGTCGTCGTAGAGACTCGACGGTTCGGCGTAGGGACCGAGCGTGTCCTGCTGCACGACCCACAGGTCGGCGCCGCTGTTGTCGAGCAGCGCTCGCGCATCGTCGACCATCCCGCGGTAGACGCCGGCCATGGTCAGCGTGACGCCGATGAGCAGGCCAAGACCGATCCCGGTGAAGACGAACTTCGCCCACGCATGCTCGATGTCGCGCGCCGCAAGGCTGATCACGACGACGTCCCGACAAGTGACGTCACGGGCGTGACGCGCGACGAGGCGGTGAGCGGGCGCTGGCTGTGCGCGATCACCTGCTCGCCACCGGTCAGCCCCTCGAGCACCTGCACCCATCCCTCGAGGTCGCCGGCACCGAGCGTCACGGGTACGAAGTGCGGGCGGCCGCCATCGAGCGTCCAGACCCCCAGGTGCCCGTCGACGCGATGTACAGCAGCGTTGGGAATCGCCGGTCGCGGAGCGACCTCACCCAGCGTCACCGTGACTTCGACCAGTTCGCCGGTCGGCGGCATGGGCGTCGGGTTGGGCTCGAAGGCGACCTTCGCCAGGACTTCCTCGGTCACGGCGTCGGCGCGTGGCTCGATCCGAATCACGCGGCCGGCGATGGCGCCGCCCGAATGCGAACGGAGCACGATGCGCGCCGGCAACCCCGCCCGCAGGCCCAGGGCCCGCTGCTGGTCGAAGCGCACCGAGAGCCAGATCGACGCCGGGTCGATCACTTCGACGACCAACTGACCAGCCACTACGGTGGTACCTGGATCGGCCTCACGACGACTCACCACGCCATCGATCGGCGACACGAGACGCAGCGTGGCGCGTTGACGCGCGAGCGCGTCGCGGTCGGCGCGCACGCGGGCGATCTCCTGGCGTGCCACGTCGAGACCGGCACGGGCACTGGCGCGGGCCGCATCGGCGACCTGCCGTTCGTGGTGGCGGGCGTCGTATGCCTCGCGGCTCACCGTGCCGTCGGCCACGAGTTGTTCGTAGCGCTGCAGTTGCGCGACGGCGAATCCGAGGCGTGCTTCGGCTTCGCGCACCTGCGCTTCGCCGCTGACGAGGCTGGCCTGCGCCCGGGCGAGCGCCGCGTCCTGTGCCGCGATGCGTGCATCGAGGTCGACCGGGTCCAACTGGCCGAGCGTTGCTCCTGCCCGCACGCGGTCGCCGGGTTCGACATCGACGCGCAGGAGGCGTCCCGGTGCGACCGCGCCCACGCGATGACTGAAACGCGCCTCGACGGTGCCCAGGCCGAAGAGCGATGGCGTCACTGCGCGCGAGGCGACGGTGACGAGAGTCACGGGAACCGGGGCGAGCGGCCCCGACCGCAGGGCGACGTAGGTGAGCACGCCCCCGAACGTGACGAGGAGGGCCACGATGCCCACGCGTCTGACCCGATGGGATCTGGTCGATGTCATCGCTGCTCCATGACGCCACGCTGGTAGATGTCGAAGACGGCAGGGGCGTCGCGTCGGATACGCCGGAGGTCTCCCGACAACAGCGCCTGCATGACGAGTCCCTGGACCGTGCCGATGAAGAGGGTGGCCGCCGCGTGGGCATCGACGTGGCGCGTGATGACGCCCGAGGCCTGGCCGCGCTCGATTCTCGACGAGAGCCTCGCGCCGTATGCCGCCAGGAGGGCCCGCGCGCGCTTCTTCGCGGGCGAGGGGGAGGCCCGTTGCAGTTCACTGAACAGCATCCTGGGCACGCCCGGGTGGGCGACGACGAAGTCGACGTGGCTCATGAACATCGCGCGCAGGGCCTCGAGCGGACCGTCGTGTTCGGCCGGCGCCCGGTCGATGCACGCCAGGAGGTGCTCGGCGACCCACTGCATGACGGCGTCCCAGAGGGCCTCCTTGGTCGGAAAGTGGCGAAAGAGCGCCCCCTGCGTGAGCTGCATGTGCTCGGCGATGGCCGCGGTGGTGATGTCTGCGGGATTGACCGTCGCGGCGAGGGCGAGCACGGCCTCGACGGTCACGGCACGACGTTCGTCGGCTGGCAGATGTCGTCTGGAGGCAGGCACAGACAGATAGTAATTGATTACTATCTAATGCGCAAGAAACGTACACACGACGAGCGAGGCGAAGGGGGGCACCCTTCCACCTCGCTCGCGGTTGTGCCCAGTGCGTGACCCTTCGACTCGGCGCGCGTCTGGCGCCTCGCTCCCTTCGACTCGGGGAGAGGCCGTGGGCCTCTCCCCTCGCTCAGGGCCTAGAAGAACAGCTTGAACACCAGCTCCACCACGCGGGGCGAGCTGATCGTGCTGGTAATCACGCCGAACGTGTTCGGCGCCGAGATGTCGCGCGCCGGCGGACCGTAGCTGACGATGTTGAAGATGTTGAAGGCCTCGACACGGACTTCGGCGTACCGCGGCCCGCTGAGGTTGAACTTCTTCGACAGCATCAGGTCGACGTTCTTGTAGCCGGGTGCGCGGGCGACGCCAACTTCGCAGTTGCCGAAGGTCCCGAGCGGCACGGCCTGGAACGCGTTGATGTCGAGCCACTTGTTGATCGACTGGTCGCTCGGCACCGGGTCGCCCACGCAGTTCGGGCGCTCGGCACCGCGCTCGCCCTGGAGCGAACGCGCACGGCCATCGATGACCGTGATGGGCAGGCCGCTACGCGCCTGGAAGATGCCGCCGAGGCGCCACCCGCCGAGCAACGAGTCGGTCAGCGTCGACCAGTCGCTGCCGATCGCGCGGTCCTTGCCGAACGGCAGTTCCCACGTGCC
>JAEUQQ010000132.1 GCA_016789685.1 Acidobacteriota bacterium
CGAGGGCCAGGACCTCGCGAACACGGCCGTTGCGACGACGTTCCGCGTGACGAATGCTGTCCCTGTCGTCATCGAACGTTCGATGTGGTGGTGGGGCGACATCACCGGATGGTACGAGGGCCACAATAGCGCCGGGGCGACGTTGACAGGCGAAAAGTGGGGCATCGCCGCAGGCGAGGTCGGCGGTGCGACGTTGCTCGAGACTTACATCCTGATTGCCAACACCTCGCCGACGGCTGGGAGCGCACGCGTGACGCTGACCTTCGACGACGGCACACAGGCGACGAAGGACTTCGCCCTGCCGGCCAATAGCCGCAGTGGCGTTGCCGTCGGCATCGACTTCCCAGAGGCGAACAGCCGCCGCTTTGGTGCGATCGTCGAGAGCATCGGCAGCTCACCCGCCCAGATCGTCGTCGAGCGTGCGATGTACAACAACGCGCGCGGGGTGTTCTGGGCGGCCGGAACCGCGGCCCTCGCGACGAGACTGCGCTGAGGTGGGACGGCACAGGAGTCCGCAATGGCTCGCTGGTGACGGCCACTGACGAATCGGCGATCTCGTCGAGGAGGTGTGGCCGGTCACGGCCCGGGGCAAGTCGCAGTAGTCTCCGGTGCGGTGGGGCGGCCGGCAACGCCCCCCACCCTCACCCCTCACATCCCCGCAAACACCTGCCGCGCCCGCCGGTCGTAGTCGTCCTGCACCTCGCACGTGTTGTCGAACACCATCATCGGACCGCGGGCTGCCTCGAACGCGGGCCATGCGGGCAGCCCTGCGTGGTTCGGGTTGCCGGTGCGGGCGAATGCGACCCACGCGTCGGCGACCTTCGCGGCAAGCGTCCGCGCCTCGGCGGTGCCGCCGGTCATCGCGGCGCAGCGATCGGTGTTGTCGAACACGAACGGCAGCTCGGCGCAGTGGAACGCGCGCGGGCGGCCGTCGAGGATCGGGGTCTGCCACCTGAACATGAAGTGCCACGCGGGCGCGCCCTTGAGCGCCACGTGTCGCTCGGTCTGCATCACGGCGTTCTGCCGGTGCAGCGCGGCGGCAATCTGCGACTGCAGGTCAAACGGCGTCATGCGCGGATACAGCGCCTTGTAGGCGTCGTAGACGAGGTCGCCCTTCGCACCGTAGCTCTGCGTCACGCGCGCGCGCACTTCCTGCTCGGTCGAGCGCTCCCACTCGGGATGGTTGATGCCGTG
This sequence comes from Acidobacteriota bacterium, assembly GCA_016789685.1. Lineage (GTDB taxonomy): Bacteria > Acidobacteriota > Vicinamibacteria > Vicinamibacterales > JAFNAJ01 > JAEUQQ01. The sequence continues at coordinate 1,195 of JAEUQQ010000132.1, forward strand.
GCCGAACTCGTTGAAGCAGCACCCGATGAGCAGCGGGATGTGGGACGAGATCGCCGGGGCGACGGGATCGAAGGGCTGCGCGGGCAGCAGCCGTCCATCGACCACGGGCGCGAACTCGGCGCGATCGGTGTTGGCGACGCGCCGGATGGGGCCGGGTCGGCGGGCACGATCTTCCGCAGGCCGGCCATCGCGGCGCCGCACAGCCGCTCGAAGGGCATGGTCTGCAGCGTGCCGACCTGCGAGGCCGCGAGCCCGAGTTCGGCGAGCATGGCTGCGGCGACTTTCGCCGAGGTGTCGGCGCTGTTCATCCGCAGGCTCGAGGCGCTGTGCACGGCAGCGCGGTGGAACAGGCCCTTCGCCGCGGGCATGGCCATGAGGGTGCTGACTTTCGATCCGCCGCCCGACTGCCCGAAGATTGTGACGCTGCCGGGATCACCCCCGAAATTCGCGATGTTGTCGCGCACCCACTCGAGCGCGAGCACGAGGTCGAGCATGCCGGCGAGGCCCGCGCTGGCGTACTGCGGTCCGTAGGCGGCGAGGTTCGCATAGCCGAGCACGTTCAGCCGGTGGTTCATCGACACGACGACGACGTCGCCGCGGCGGGCGAGACGCTCGCCATCGTAGGCCCTGAGTTCCTGGCTCGAGCCTGCGGCAAACCCGCCGCCGTGGATCCACACCATCACCGGCCGCTTCTTCGCATCCAGTCCCGGGGTCCACACGTTCACGCGCAAGCAGTCTTCGCTCGGCACCCCATCGTCCCACTCGAACATGAACGCTTCTTCGTCAAACGCCCATCCCGCGCGCGGGCCGTGCGGGGCGACGGGGCCGTAGTGCAGCGCGCTGCGCACACCAGTCCACGGTGCGACCTTGACGGGCGGCATGAAGCGGCCGGCGCCGGCCGTCGATGCGCCGTACGGAATGCCCTTGAACGTGTGGATGTCGCGCATGCGCGCGCCGCGCACCCGGCCGCCCGTGGTCTCGACGACGGGGCCGCGGTCGGTGACGACAACGAGCGGTCCGGATGCCGTCGCGGGCGCGGGTGACTGCGCAGCCTCAGCGGGTGCTGCGTGCGCAACAGCCGCCGCGGCGGCCACGAGGGCCGAGGCTGCACCCGTGAGCAGGGTGCGTCGATCGAGGCCATCGTGCCGCGTGTCGGCGGCGTTGTCAGAGGCAGGGGCGCAGTGGTCGGTCATCGGGTCTCCTCGTCGCGCCAGGGCGCGCCAGGGCGGCGCGTGTCACGCGCGCGCTGCACCACGGCGACGATGGCCCTGTATATCGTGAGGTTCGTCGGCGACGGGAGATTTGTTACGAAGCGGACGCTCGCGTCACGAGCCGGGCGCGAGCGCGGGGCGCGCACTGACGCCGGGCGCAGGCTGAGTTACGCGGCTCGCGTGCCGGCACTCCGGGAGCCCGCCAGAAGCCCGGCAACGCTGAGATCCTCGTCGGCGTCTGGCCAGTGGATCCCGTCGCCATCACCCAGGAGTTGCCAGTTGGCGCGTGATGCGGGGCTGGCGGCCAGCAGTCTCGGAAACCACGTGAGCGGCACGATGATCCGGCGGCCATCGGCGAGATCGACGCAGAGTTCATGGTCGTTGAGCTCGACGCGACGTGCGAGCGGGCGAAGTTCAGGACCGGAAGAACTCATGCCAGGCCTCCAGGAGCATGTCGCGGTGCTGCGCCACCCGGGCAGGATACCAGCGTTGTGGCCGCCACGCACGTGCCTGCCGCGCCTGCCAGCGGTCACGTCGAGTCCAGCCGCCGGTCGTCGGAACGCGAGCGACGGACTCGGCGACCCCTCGCGTGCCCTCCGTATCGCCTGCGGCCGGCCGGCACGGCCTCCCGAGAAGGCCATGCCGTCGCCCAGGGGCAGCGGCGTGGCGGGACTCGACCCAGGATGGTATATTCGTTTGGTATATCTCACCTGGGAGGATGCGATGGAGACGGCGAAGGTCTTCTGGTCGGGACGGTCGCAGGCGGTGCGATTGCCCCGCGCCTTTCGCGTGGAGGGCTGCGAGGTGCGGATCCGGCGGCGCGGCCGCACCATCGTCCTCGAGCCGGTGCCGGATTCGTGGGAGTGGCTCGACGCCCTTGCGGGCGACCTCGATGACGACTTCGTGGCGGCCGTGCGCGAGCAGGCGGCGCCGACCGAGCGGCCAGGCATCGACGAGGTGTTCCGCTGATGCGATACCTGCTCGACGCCAACGCCGTCATTGCCCTGCTCAACGACACCACGTCGCCGATCGCCCGCCGCCTCCGGCGGTACGCGCCGCGCGACATCGGCGTGCCCGCCGTGGTCATGCACGAGCTGTACTACGGGGCGTTCAAGAGCCAGCGCGTCGAGGCGAACGTGGCGCGCGTGGACGGGCTCCGCTTCCCGGTGGTGGAGTTCGACCAGGACGACGCGAAGCACGCCGGAGAGATTCGCGCGCAGCTCGCGTCTAAGGGCACACCTATCGGCCCCTACGACGTGCTCATCGCGGGACAGGCCCGGGCGCGCAAGCTGACGCTCGTCACGCACAACACGTCGGAGTTCGCGCGTGTGCAGGGGCTGAAGGTAGAAGACTGGAAAGGCGCGACGTCCTCGTCGCCGGCGAAGCCCCGGGCCAGGCGTCGCACTCGCTGACCCACGTCGTGCATCAGACCTTCCCCATGACGTGACGTGATGCGGCACCGGCGGGTGCGGTGCCCGACGCAAGAGTTACGTAATTGGCTGGATGAAACCGGACATGGGGTCAGGTCTTGAAAAATGCTGCAATGAAAGACGTGACCCCGCCGATTAGCGCGCGAGCAGGCCGAACACGACCAGCAGCGCCACCGCCACGCCCATCAGGCTCTCGCCGGCAATCAGGCCGGAGCTGACCGGCACGACATACTGCGAGGCCGCGCGCGGACGGAAGCGGCGCATCAGCTCGGCGATCAGGCCGCCGAGGAACATCGCGATCGAGTTGCTGCCCGGGATCACCATCGCGATGCCGAGGCCCGAGGCCGACGGTACCCACGGCTTGACCTTGGCCGGCGCGAGCTTGTCGAGCAGCGCAAGTGCGACGCCAAGGGCCAGGCCGATCAACAAGCCCATCTTGGCCTCGGCGCCGAGCGCGTCGATGCCTTCGGCAAAGGCCTGCGACACGCCCGCCCACACGAGGCACGCCGGCGCTGGCCAGTTCTCGGTGCCGAGCACGCTGGGATCGGGAATGAGCAGGTTGAAGGCCGGCACCACGAGCACGGCGCCGGCGACGACGCCGAACAGCTGCGCAAAGAACTGCACGCGCGGCGATGCGCCGAGGATCCACCCTGTTTTCAGCGTCGTCAGCAAATCGGCCGAGTGCAGGCCGATGCCCCCGGTGACGTTTGCCGACATGATGTTGCCCGACAGGTTGCCCGGCGTGAGCGCGCTGTAGACCAGCTGCGTCACGGGCCCGAGCGCCTTGGTCGGCGTCACGTCGGTCTCGCCCGTCACGCGCGCCGCGACGAACCCCATCACCACCGCAAGGGGAACGGCGATGGCACCCGCCCACACGGGAATCTGGAACAACACCGACATCAGCACCACGATCACCGGCGAGAGCACGACGAGCCCGGCCGGGAACCACCAGCCCGGACACTCGACGGCTTCGATCGGATGCGCGGCCTCGGTGCCGCCGCCGATGCCGAACGCGCGCCCGATGCCGCTGAAGGCACGCGCAACGCTGCGCCAGTCGAGTGCAAACGACGTGAGCCCCGACGCGACGAGAATCGCCGCGCCCGGCCACACCGTGTAGCCGACGATGGCCTTGTAGCTGACCGTGGGGATGACACCCGAGGCCACCATCGCGGGCGCGAGCACCGCGTAGGTCAGCACGCCGCCGAGCAGCGTCGACCAGGCGGTGCGGAAGCTGATCAGGCCGCCGGCGCCGACGAGCACGACTTCCATCTTGATCGCCAGCGTCCACTCGGCGAGCGTGCGTCCGGCGATCGAGAACGGGATGGGGATGGCCGCGGGCACGTTGAAGGGCATCCACACGGCCTTCGCGTCGCGGAACCACGTCAGCGCGGCGGCGAACAGCGCGGCCCACGCCAGGGCCTTCGACTGCACCGATCCGGCCGATGCGCCCGAGGCATCGGCGGTGCTGCCGGGGGCCGTCTCGCCGTGAATCGATCGAATCGTCTCGGCGGTGGCCGTGCCGGTGGGGAAGGCAAGGCCTTCCTTGTTGATCAGCTGACGCTTGATCGGGATGGCCACGAACACGCCGAGGGCCGCGATGGTGCCGAACCAGAGGATCATCGGCACCGTGTCGGGCCTGAGCGGCGTGAGCATGAGCAGCGCGCCGAAGGCCGCCATGTTGCCGCCGCCGGTCATGTAGCCGGCGCCCGACGCCACGGTCGTGAGCGCGTTGTTCTCGAGCGCCGTGAGCGGGCGCGTCGAGAGGCGCAGCGCGGCGAGCAGCCGCAGCAGCGCAAACGCGAGGATCGCGGCCGTGATGGTGACGCCCATCGACCAGCCGGTCTTGAAGAAGACGTAGAGGTTCGACAGGCACATGACGCCGCCGAGCAGCATGCCGAGCACGACGGCGCGCACGGTCAGTTGCCGCGGGTCGTCTCGGCGTGTGTGCTGGAGCCAGTGGAGTTCGGGGTCGGCGGGTGCGGCGGCAGGCTGAGCCATTCGCGGATTGTAGCGAGGGCCGGGATGGCGCGACACAGGATTCGTGCGGGCGATTCGACGCGACGGCACAGCGGGTGACGAGGCGTCTGCGGGCGCGTCGCGGTGAGCTGTTGACACGGCGCCGCCAGGGGAGCACGATCGGTCCCGCCTCAGCCGTGGGGGCCCTCGCCCATCGCCCTGGCCTGACCCACAGATCCTCGACCGCACACGTCGCGCGCGGCGCCTGGCCGCGACGCGGTGTGCCAGTTTCATTCCCTCTTCTGCACGCGCGACGTGTCGCTTGAGGAGTCGTCATGAACTCGAGATCCAGACAGCGGGGAGCCCTTGGCATCGGCTTCC
>JAEUQQ010000138.1 GCA_016789685.1 Acidobacteriota bacterium
CGAGGGCATCGATCGCGAGAGCGCGCTGCAGGGCGTGACGATGACCGACGAGGAGGGCAACGCCGTCGCCATCGACGTGCGGCTGAGCCAGGGGAACACGGTCGTCACGGTCGTGCCGCGATCGCCGCTGAAGCTGGGCAAGACCTACACCGTCAGCTTCACGGACGTATCGGATGCGTCTGACAACCTCGTGTCGGCCCCGGAGTTCCGCGTCGTGACGTTCGAACCGCGGCGGATCGGCCCGTCGCTCGTGAGTGGTCACGCCTGGCCGGTGACGCAGCTGGCGCGCTGGCAGAAGACCGACGGCGACGGCCGCAGGCGGACGTATGCGCTCGGCACGAAGCGCGCGACCGGCTTCCCCGATCCGCATGTCGCCGTGTTCGACCTGACCGATGCCGACGCGCCCGTCTACATCGGGCCGCTTGGCAGCGCGGACCCGTTCGTGCCCTCGAAGCGGGCGACGGTGGTGGTCGGCGTCGATGATCTACCGATCACGACATTCATCGCTCCGCGCGCGGGGCAGCCGTCACCAGTGGTCGACAATCCCTGCGGGGGTGGCACGACGTACTCGGGTGACCTCGCCATCGTCTCGCGCGACAACATCGGCGTTGGCGGAATCATGACGACGGGCGTCGACTTCTACGACGTCACCGACCCGTCTTCGCCGTGCCGCCTCGGCGGCAAGGCGCTCACGTCGACGCTCCCCGGGCTGCAGTTCGCCACCGTGCCGTCGGTCGGCTTCGCCGGTGGCGTCGATTCGATCGCGTACGACGAGGGGTTGCTTGCCTTCGTGGCGATCGAACGTGTCGGCCTGGCCTCGGTCGACGTCGGGCGCTGGATCTACGGGCAGGACGACCCGATCTCGGTAGACGATTTCAGGCGCGACACGCTCGTGCTGGGCGACTACCGCCGCGTTGAAGTCGGGAGCGGCCGCGTCATCGCGATGAACCGGAGTGGCGTGTCGATCGACATCTACGACCCGTCGCTGGCCCAGGTCGGCAGCCTGCCCGTGTCGCTCGACGAGGAACTCGTCGACATGGACTACGTCGAGTCGTTCCAGATCGACCGGAACGAAGACGGCGTCATCGACCAGAACGAACTGCGGAGCCTGGTGTTCGTGGGCGGGCGTCGCGGCCTCTCGGTGATCGACGTCACCGATCTCGACAACCTCGAACAGCTCACGTTCGTGCCGCTGCCGCAGATGGTGTTCAGCGTGCAGGCCGACCGGGGCAACCGGCGCGTGCTCGTGTCGGCCAGCGACCCGGGCGGCACCGGTGGCGACGAGCGCGTCTACCTGCTCGACTTCTCGACACCGAAGTCGCTCGCACCGATCGATGCCGATGGCGACGGCGAAGACGACCGCATCGTCTGGAAGACGCCCACGGGGTTGTATGCCGACGGCGGCGGCCGGTTGCTCGCCCTCGACGAGGCCCGCGGGCTGTTCTACGTCGCGTCTGGTGACAACGGGCGCCCGAACGCGCCCGGCATCGACACGTGGGCGCTCGACTCGCTGTGCTGCGACGCGCGCATCGACATGTCGCGCAACACCGGCGGCAAGGCGATCTCCGGCAGCCGCGAGGATCTGATCAGGCTCGAGATCCAGGCCCTGCAGAAGGGCATGGCCGCCGGCCTCGAACTGGCCGCCAGCACGTGCGGCGTCCCGATCTCGCGCGCGGGCGTCACCAATCCCGTGGTCTCGATCCTCGAGCAGGGCAGCGGCTCGTGCATCTGGAAGAAGAACTTCGAGCAGGCGTGCCAGGACAACTACCAGCCAGGGCTCAGCGACCACGACTACGAGGTGTTCGTTCCCGACCAGTACTTCAATGGAACCCCCGGAGAGACGCCTGCCGACTGCGTGGCGCAGGCCTTGTCTGATCAGTTCATCAATGGTGACGGCACGCCCAGGGGCATCGAGGTCGGCGGCCGCACGCTGACGTTCGACGACATCACGTTCTTCCCGTTCAGGAAGGACGGGTTCGACGCCGCGCGGATCAACATCCTGCCCCCGCAGAACAAGTCGGGCGACACGTCGGGCGACCTCGCGATGGGCCGCCAGCAGCTGCTCCTCCTGTGGCTGCTCGGTGGCGAGTACGTCTCGATTCCTGGCTTCAGCGTCGTCGGCAAGCCGCTCAACGAGATCCTCGAGACGCTGAAGACGCAGACCCACATCCCCAGACTCGAGGGCCACGTGTGGGCCAACCTGCAGAAGTTCAACCTGTACAAGACGAAGGCGTTCGTGAGGATCGCGGGCGCGTCGAACGCGACCCACGCTTACC
>JAEUQQ010000143.1 GCA_016789685.1 Acidobacteriota bacterium
GATCGCCTGGAGGCTCGCGCCCGGCGGTGGCCAGTTGTTGATCGACGCCCTGAACGGCACCGCGTAGCGCTCGCGCGCCACGCCCGTCTTGAGCCACGGCTGGTTGCTCCACGGCATGTTCGACAGCGGCGGATACCGCTGGAACTCTCCCGCCATGTAGGCGCGCAGGTCGGCCTGCAGCGGTGCGTCGAGGTAGGGATAGGCCATCGCCACCGACAGGAGCAGCTCGCCCGGGTCGTGCCAGTAGACGTTGCCGTCGCCGTTGTACGAGATCTTTGGTGGCGTCTCGGGCTTCGTGGTCGTGTTGGGCCAGACGTTCGGGTTCGAGAACCCGCGCTGCAGGTAGTACGGCATCAGGTGGCCGCCGGCATCGACCAGCGCGCGGATCTCGCCACGCAGCCGGGCCACGAGATCTGCCGGCGGATTCGCCGCAGGCGCCGTCAGGTCGAGCGACACATAGTCGGCGAACGCGCGCGACGGCACGACGCCGTCGCTGATGCGTACGCCGGTTGGGGCCAGCGGCGCGCCGCTCGCGCCCGCCCACACCTGTGGTGCCGCACACGACGTGCCGGCGCGATGGGCGAAAGCCGCCAGGCCGCCCTCGATCACCCGCCAGTAGACGCGGTCGTTGGCGATCACCGCCCCGGGACGCACCTTGCCCTCGCTCGCGCGCGGCGACGGGAACGGATACGCCGGCGTCCCCGCCGTCAGCGGGAAGAACGTGGTCGCCGACACGGGGCCGCACGACCCGCCGCTGTAGCACTCGGGCCAGTCGTTCGAGACCGCGCTGAGGTGATAGAGGTCGCCACCGTCGAGGCTGATGGCGCCCAGGCGTTCCCAGTTGTCGACGTAGAGCAACGAGCCGCCCACCGTCAGGTTGCCGGGCTCGTCAGACGTCAGGCGGAACTCGTACGCGAACGCCGGCGCGTTGCGCTGCCTGAGGCCGGTGATGTCGAGGTCGGCCCCGAGGCGACCAACCTCGGCGTCGTACTTCGTGGTGACGTGCACCGCCACACTGCTGTCGTTCTGGATGCCGTGGCGGGCGCGGTACGGCACGTAGACCTCGCTGCCCCGCACGGCAGGAGGCGCCGGAATGTCGTTATTACCGTACGTGTAGAGCAAGGGTGCCATCCCGGCGCTCGCGCCCGAGAGCGGATCGAGGATGTGGAACGTCTGCTTGGTGGGCTCGGCCGTGAGATACGAGAGAATCGCCCCGCGCACCCCCGTCCAGTCGGTCGCCCAGTCGGCAGCCAGGGGACCGGCCCGATCCATGACGCCATCGCCGTCGCGCAGCAGGGGGTGGAAGTGGTCGATCGGCTGCGAGCGGAAGAACACGCGCGTCGGCGTGACGACGGGGTAGGTGTCGGCCAGGCTCTGCCCCGGCAACGACGTGCGCCAGCGCTCGCTGCCGTTCGCCGCATCGATCGCCAGCGCCTGCACCGTTTCGGTGCCGACGTAGATCGTCGTGCCATCGGCCGACAGGCTCGGCGTCGTCAGGATCGGCGCACCGAGCAGCACGCGCCAGGCGATCGCGCCGGTCGCGAGTTCGAGGGCCGTGAGGCCCCCGTCGGTGGCCGCGACGTAGACGCGATTGCGCACCGTGTCGATGAGCGGCGCCGTCGCGCTCGCGCCCGTTGGCACCTTCCAGGTCAGCGTGCCGGTGGCGACGGCAAACGCGTAGGTCTGGCCGTCGTGCGAACTCACGATCACGCTCGAGCCGGCGACACCCGCCGCGTGGCGCAGCGGCCCGCCGGTCAGGGCGCGCCAGAGCGGTGCGCCCGTCGAGGCGTCGCGGGCGTAGAGCGCGCCGTCGAGGCTCGGCACGAACAGGCGTCCGGCCGCCACGACGGGCTGTACCCGTCCCGCGATCGGCACCTCGTACCACTTCCACGCGTAGCAGTATGGCGGCGCCACCTGGAGGGGTGACGCGTTCGTGCGCTGCGCGTCGCGCCCGAGTTGGGGCCAGTCGGCCGGCGCGATGGCCTGCGCCGACGCGAGACCGGCCGACAGGACGAGCGCCGCGCTCACCCGACACATCATTCGCAGGCCGTACACCATCAGCTCTCCAGCGTGGGTTGTGATGCGGGGCCTAGCGGGCAAGCCCGGCCCTGATCGCCACGGCTTTGGCCTGCAACTCCAGTGCCGGGTCGAGCGTCAGGGCGGCGTCCAGGGCCGCCTGTGCGCCCCGCGTGTCACCGTTGGCCAGCAGGATCGCCGCACGGTTCAACACCACCTCGGCATTGGACGGCGCCAGCGACACCGCCAGGTTCGAGAACCTGAGGGCGTCGGCCGTGCGCCCCAGCAGGTGGTACGTCAGCGCCAGCGTGTCGGCCACGCTGCCCTCGCGCGGCGCGAGCGCCTGGGCCCGCTCGGCGTACGGCAGGGCGTCGCCGGGACGCTGCTTGTGCTCGGCGAGCGCATACGCGAGGTTGTTGAGGGCCACGACATCGCGGGGCTGGACGTCGAGGATGGCCCGGTAGCAGGCAATCGCGTCGTCCCACCGGCGTTCGCGTTCGTAGAGGCCGCCGAGCTGCTGCTGCGCGATCACACTCCTGGGCGCAAGCCTGACGGTTTCTTCCAGCGCCTCGCGCCCGCCCGCCACATCGTCGCGCGCCAGGCGCGATTCGGCCTTGAGGAAGGCCCGCGCCGCCGCCCCCTCGGCGTCGGTCGCGCGGATCGCCTGCAAGCGGCGCCCGGCGAACCAGGCCGGCAGCTCCGTGGCCGCGTCGAGGCTCGGCACCGCGCCCGCCGGCAGACGCGTCGCGGGCACCAGCACCGCGAGCGGATCGCCCACCACGACCCCCTGCCAGCCGAGGAAGGGCATCGCCAGGTAGAACGCCTCGCCGAGCGTGAAGCCCGAGAACCAGGCCGGGAACAGCACCTGGGGCCGCACTACGCCGTCGAGCAGCGGCTCGGCCACGTTGCCGGCGGCGCCGGTCACGCCCTGCGCAATCATGTCGCCCAGCAGTGACTGCGGGGATCCCGCGTAGAACGCCTGGCGGTTGTTCCAGTCACCCACCGTCCACGTGTCGGGCGGCGCGGTCATCGTCCGGGCGTCGGTCGAGACAAACGACGTGGCCAGCGCGCCGGGCACGAAACCGAGACCGAGGCGCCGCACCGTGATGGCCGGGTCGCTCGACCCCCATGACGCGTACCCGATGAGGCCGTCGGTGTCGCGCACGACCTCGCTCGATCGCTCGATGCGCACGCGGTCGCCAAGCCCAAGCGCCCCGAGCCTGCCGGCCGCCTCGTCGAGCCAGCGGTTCCCGATGTCGTCGAGTCCGGCCTTGAGGTCGAAGACGACCGTGCCGGCATCGCGGGCCGCGATGCCTCGCGTGACCAGCGCACGCGCGTCGTCGCGCGAGAAGCCATCGAGGCGGGTCACGAGGTAGATGTCGTGATCGGCGTGCGAGAACGGCCTGGCGGTGACCAGGGGCGCATTGCCCAGGAAATACGGGTTGTCGATCCGCCCATCGGGCGGCGTGGGCCGGCCCGACATCTTGCGGTACAGCAGCGCGAGTTCGGAGTCGACGCTGCCGACGGTCCCGAGGCGTCCGGACGTGCCCGCAATCCGCAGCGGCACATCCTTGGTGAGCACGAGGTAGTTGACCTGGTCGTGGAGGCGGGCCCTGGCGATGGCCTTCGCGATCGGCCCTTCGACGAGCCGCAGGTAGTCGGCGCGGGTGATGTCGTCGCTGACCGGCACGTCGAGCCTGACGACATGAGCTGCCGGGACGTGCCGCGCCGCGACATAGGCCTCGGCGATGGCCTGCGAGGCGGCGCTGGCCGTGTTGACCACGACGAGCACCTGGTCGGCACTCTGGGCAGCAGACGGGCACGGCGCCAGCAGCAGGCCGGCACAGGCGATCGACGTGAGGATGCGCACGACCGTGATTATCGGCGATTCATGCGTCGCCGGACAGCACCGCGTGGTGCGTGACCGAGCCGTCGCACGAGGCCGCTACGCTGTGGGACCTGACGTTCGAGGCAGGAACGCGACACCGGCGCCGGGCGGC
>JAEUQQ010000208.1 GCA_016789685.1 Acidobacteriota bacterium
CCCTGCTGTCCGATCCCGACGAGGCGGAAGGCGGTGTCGGCCGAAAACGCTCCGGCCGGCAGGGTCAGCGCGACGCCACTGGCCTCGACGGTGCCACCGAGCACGGCCGACACGATCACCGGTGTACCCGCAAACGGCGTGAGGCGTGCGTCGAAGGCCTCGGAGGCCTGGCCACCGGCAATCTGCACGGCGCGTTCGACGCGTGTGTGGCCGGCCAGCGTGATGACGAGGCGGCCGCTGCCGCCATTGGCGCGCAGCACGTAGCGCCCGCGCGCGTCGGTCTCGGTCGAGGCCGCATAGGGCGTGCCGAGCGCATCGGCGCCCGAGAGCGTCACCTGCGCGCCAGGCAGCGGCAGGCCGCTGACATCGCTGTAGACCTCGCCGAGCACGACCCCGCGCGACGACACGGGCGGAGCGACGACCTTGACGATGCGCGTCGCGTCGCCCGCGTTGTTCGCGAAGTCGCGGGCGGTTGCCGACACGGTGAGGCTCGAACCAGGCAGTGCGGACGGCGGCACCGTGTAGGTGGCCGCGTACGGCACCTCGGCGTCTGCGGGCAACGCCGCCCCGTCGGCCGCGAACGTCACGCTGGCCACGCCGCCCTCGTCGAGGGCCGATGCGGCGAGGTCGATGCGGGCGCCGGGCAGGGCATCGACGGGCGCCGACAGTGTCACCACGGGCGGCGTCGCGTCGCGCGCGGTCACGACGACGATCGACGCGGCGCTCTCGGCGCTGTTGCCGGCGGCGTCGAACGCACGCGCCGACGCGACGAGCGTCTGGCCGGGCACGGCCGACGGGTTGACGGTCGTCGTGGTCTCGAATGGCGCGGTCTCGTCCGTTCCGACCTCGGCACCATCGACGAGGAACACCACGCGCGACACGCCGCGGTTGTCGCCCGCGCGTGCCAGCAGCAGCAGCGACGTGCCCGGCGCGACCTGTCCGGGCGCCAGGAGGGCCACCGTCGGCTCGATCGTGTCGTGCTGCGTGGTGATGGTGAGCGGCGCCGATGCTCGCGCCGTATTCCCGGCGGCGTCGCTGGCGATCGCGGTGATGGTGAGTTGCTGGCCTGGCGTCACGACCGCGGGGAGCGTGAACGCGCGCGAGTACGGCGAAGACGCGTCGTCAGAGGCCACCAGGCCATCGATGCCCGAAATCTCGAACCTGACGTTGACCACGCCGACGTTGTCGGTGGCGGTCGCGACGAACGAGACGTCGCTGCCCGGCAGGGCTTCGGCCGGGCCATCGAGCGAAACGACGGGCGGCGCGCGGTCGGTCGGCGCGCTGATGGTGACCGTGCGCGTGGCCGAGCCGCCCTGGCCTGCGGTGTCGGTCACCGTAAGCGTGACCGTGAAGGTGCCCGCGCCTGGATAGACGAACGCCGGCGCGGGGTTCGTGCTCGTCGCCCCCTCCACGCCGAACGTCCACGCGTAGGTGAGCGCATCGCCGTCGGGATCGCTCGAACCGCGTCCGTCGAACTGCAGTTCCACGCCCGTCACACCCGCAGACGCGCCCGAGATGAGCGCCGTCGGCGCCGCGTTCTGCTGCGAGGCCGCGTTGACGGTGATGGTCTTCGATGCCGAGGCGCTGCCGCCCCTGCCGTCGGTCACGGTGAGCGTGACCGAGTACGCCCCCGCCGACGCGTAGGTGTGCGACGCGTCCTTCCCGGTCGCCGAGGCACCATCGCCAAAGGTCCACGCGAAGGTGAGTTGGTCGCCATCCGGGTCGCTCGAGGCGCCGCCCGTGAACAGCACGACCTGGGCGGCGGTCGCCGCGTCGGCCGACGTGATGACCGCCGTGGGCACGCCGTTCGGCGAGACGAGGGCGTCGATCCGGATCGTGTGCGTGGCCGAGGCCATGCCCCCCTTGCCGTCGCTCACGGTGAGCGTCACCGTGAACGTGCCGGGCGTTGGCCAGGTCCTGGCCACGGACGCGCCCGTGCCTCTGCTGCCGTCGCCGAAGTCCCACACGTGCGAGAGGGTGTCGCCGTCGGGATCCGTCGACGCCAGGCCGTTGAGCGCGACGACCACGTCTTCGTCGGCCGATGCGGGAGCGGTGATGCGGGCCGTCGGATCCTGGTTCGACGGCGCAGGAGCGTTGATCGTCACCACGCGCGTGGCGGTGTTGGTGCCGCCGCGGCCGTCGTTCACGGTCAGCGTGATCGTGAAGGGGCCCGTCGACGCGTAGGTGTGATTGACGTCGGCCCCGGTGGCGGCCCCGCCATCGCCGAACGTCCACGTGTAGGTCAGCGGGTCGTTGTCGGGATCCGTCGAGCCGCCGCCGCTCACGGCCAGGGGCTGGTTCACGAGGCCACTCGCAAAGGCCGTGATGGCGGCCGTCGGTGCACGGTTCTCCTGCCCGGGCGCGCTCACCACGATCGTGGCCGACGTGCTGTCGATTCCGCCCCTGCCGTCGTTGACCGTGAGCGTCGCCGTGAACGTGCCGGCGGTCGCAAACGGGTGCGTCGGGCTCACCGACGCTGACGTGGCGCCATCGCCGAAGGTCCAGGCATACGTCAGCGCGTCGCCGTCGGGATCACTCGACGAGGCGGCATCGAACGTCACCGGCTGGAGCGCCGCGGGCGCGAGCGTCGATGCGGTGAATCGGGCGGTGGGCACGCGATTCGCGGGTGGCGCCGCGGTGACGATGATCTGGCGCGTCGTCGTGCTGGCTCCGCCGCGGCCGTCGCGCACCGTGAGCGAGAGGGTGAACGTCGCTGCCGTGGCGTAGGCGTGCGACGCCGTCGCGCCGGTGCCGGTGGCGCCGTCACCGAAGCTCCACTCGTACGACAGCGCGTCGCCGTCGGGGTCTGAGGATCCGCTCGCATCGACAGCCACGGCCTGGTTCGTGCGGGGCGAGGCCGGCTCGAACGAGAACGTCGCCGTGGGCTCGCGGTTGACCGGTGGCGGCGTGGTGATGACGATCGGCTGCGTGGCCGTGCCGACGCCGCCGCGGCCGTCGCGCACCGTGAGCGAGAGGGTGAACGTCGCCGCCGTGGCGTAGGCGTGCGACGCCGTGACGCCGGTGGCGGCGGCCGTGTCGCCGAAGCTCCACTCGTAGGTCAGCGCGTCGCCTTCGGGGTCGGTCGAGGCCGAGGCGTCGACCGTCACGAGCGTGCCCGTCTGCGCCGTGCCCGGGCTGACGGTGAACCGCGCGGTAGGCGGCTGGTTGGCCGGTGCGGCGGCGGCCACGGCGAACGCGTTGGCGAGAATGAGGCTCTGGCGCGGGACGGTGACCGACACCGTGCGCGGGCCGTCGGCGGCGCCGGCCGCGATGTCGATCGTGGCCTGCAGTTCGTTGGGCGCCAGCACCGACACCGCACGGACGGTGATACCGGCGCCGAAGGTCACGCGCGTCTGGCCGGCCACGAAATTGGCCGCGCCGCCGGCGCGAAGCGTGACGAGGAGGCTGGTGGCCCCGGGGGCGCCGGTGCGAAGGCCGGGCACCGACAGGCTCAGGATGTTGATCGTGCCGACCTCGGTGGTCTCGCCGGTGACGGTATTGCGCACGCGGACCGTCGCCGTGCCGGTCTCGAGGCCTGCGGGCACGCGAACCGAGATGCGGCGCACGCCGCGCGTCGCATCGACCTGCGCACTCGACGTGGCGGCCAGCGTGACGGGCGCGCCGGCCGGCGGCGTGAAGGTGAACTCATTGTTGGCGGCCGCCGCGTCGAGGCCGGTCGCCGTCACCGCGAAGAGGGCCCCTGGCGTCACGCCTGTCGTCTCGACCGACACGACCTGGCCGGCGCGGGCCGCGGTCGGAGCCGCGGCGGTGGCGAGGGCGAGCGCGAGCGCGGCGAGTCGGAACGACCGACGTGGAGTGACGGCACCGTGCCTGGGGGCGAGCAACGAGGTGGTCTGAGTCATGTCGTGACCGTCAGTGGCGTCTGGAACTCAACGATGCCCGTCCGAGGCACACCTCGGGCGGCACCGACACATCACAGGCAACTGGGGGCTGCTGGACGAGTGCGAGAATTAAACGACCTGGCCCGGGCGATCCCCTCACCGGGCGGTGAAGAAACTGTCCGGGCCGGGCCGGGTCGTGTCGAGCGAGGCGCCTCGGGCGCCGGTATGCCTCAGGCGCGGCGGCGACGGACGAACGCGGCACCCGCGGCGGCGAGACCGAACAGGGCCAGCGAGGTCGGCTCGGGGATGGGCGCGGGCGTGCCTTCGTCGAGATAGAACAGGTGCTGCTTGGTCATCTCGCTGTCCGGCACGCCTTCGAGTTGCGCGCGAAAGAACGTGCGCTCGAACCGGAGCGAGTCGTCGAAGAGAAACGACACGGTCAGTTCATCGATCTCACCGGGCAGGAACGGGAACGGTTCGGGGTAAGGGTCCTGCAAGCGCAACTGGTCGAAAGCACCTACCGCGTCTGAGCCCATCTGCGCCACATACGGGAAGAAGCTGGGCGGCGCCGGCGGCGTGGTGGTGGCCTTCTTCACCTGAACGGAGACGTCGCCGATGGCCTTGTCGGTCGCGTTCGACAGGATGAACACCACCCATCCGGAAATGTAGTCGTCGGTCCAGGTGAAGTCAGCCACGAGGCCCGACAGGGGGTCGGCATCTGCCGAGCGCGCAAATCCGACCACGACCGCCGCGACCATCAAGACCTGCACGAGACGCTTCATCACATCCGCTCCAGAGAATCCGACCGACCTGAACCGTGGAGGGCCCCACCGGGTCAGCGAGGGCAACCAGCAAGTCGTGCCGGAGCCGACGCCAGAT
>JAEUQQ010000222.1 GCA_016789685.1 Acidobacteriota bacterium
GTGTGACACTGACCGCCCTGCTGGCCCTGACCGATGCCGCAACTGCCGTGGCGCAACCCTTCCCGCGCGCACTCGCCAGGCCGAGCGAACGCACGATCGACACGCAGCAGGCACCGAAAGTCGTCGATCCGTCCCGACGCACCGCCGACACCGGCGTGGTTCCGCCGGGCGCGTGTGATGGCGCCGCCGCGTCGTCGCAGGCCTGCGCCGATGCAATGAGGGCCAGTCTCAGCGGCGCGCTGGCTACTGCTCGCGCTGCTGTCGGGAGCCTGGTGGACCGGGCGGCCGAGTTCTGAAGCATAGAGAACCGACTGTCGAGTGTGCTGGAGCAGTTCGACAAGGGCGATCGGTCGCGCGCCATTGCGACGGGAGTCGAGGTGGTCGCCGAGCTCCGCACTCTTCTGAACGCCTTGTCCGCAACGGCCGAGCCCGCCTCACCAGATCAGACGCCACAGACAGGGTCGTCCGCGTTCCTGCCGGGAGCGGACGTCTCAACCGGGACGAACGTGCCCGAAGTCACGTTGCGCGCGGCCGACGTCTACTTCACGGACCGCTGGCGCCTCTACGTGCGTACGACGGTCGCCATCGGTTCCGACGACGACGCCACGGAGTCGGCCACCGAGGGCGGAGATGACGCCGGTGAGGCCGACTCAGAACCGTCGGCGGCCGACGTCGAGGACTCGATCAAGTCGGCGCTGCTCAATCCCACCGGCGGCCTGCTGAGCGTCTCGGCGGGTTACTACCAGAAGCTGACGGGCTTCGGTCTCACGGGCAAGGCCGACGACGCCTCGCATGGCCTGTTCTTCGATGCGCGCGCCGGCGTGCGATTCCTCGAGATGCCCGACGAGACGTTGCGGAACGCCGATGGTCCAAGCAGCCTCACCCCTCTGCTCAGCGCATCGTTGGGAGGGCGCCTGGTGCTCCCGGTCTTCAAGGAATCCAACCTTGTGGAACCTGCGGGCGGCGTCGAACTCCACGCGGCCTACCTCGTGAACCACTTCACAACCCGGTCATCGGCCCTCCTCCGATCGGTCGACGGCAAACCACCGGTGCTCGGACGAACCACGCAGAGCCTCTACGTCAGCGCAGCCGTCGCCCTCAGTACCTTTGCCGACCTCTCGATCGCTGGAACGCTGTGGTCGAACACCGACTTCGACCGGCGGCTGATGGTGTCGATCGGCCTCGTGAAGAACGACTGAATGCCCGGCGCGCTCGTCGCACGAGCCGTCGTCGGCCCGAATCGGCACCACGCTGCAGGAGGCGCACGAATCATGAAGACCCGCACCACGGCCATCGCGACAGTCATGCTCGCCGTGGCTCTCGCCATCGCGGCGCCCGTGACGGCGCAGACGCTCCCGTCCGACGCCACCGCAAAGCCGGCCGTCGCGGCCCAGCCGGCCGCCGACGACGCGTCGTCGGCGTCAGGACCCCAGCGGTGGATCTTCGAGAACCGCAACTACTTCAATCCGCTCGTCGCCGAGCCGCGCGCGGCACAGATCACGCTGCTCGCGCTGGCCTGGTCGAAGGAGTTCCCGTACCAGGTCGAGCCCGGCAGCCGGCGCGTGTGGGACGTGTCGCTCGGCAAGGAGATCCCCATCGTCGGCTGGGAGAGCGCACGGCTCGTGAACGACATCCGATCGTCGGGCGAATGGGGCGCCGGCCTGTGGATTCCCGTCAGCTTCCACATGGTCGAGGACTTCAAGGACGACTCGAACCCCATCATCAACACCGACTACCGCTTCGGCGCGCAGGTGAAGTTCCGGCGTGACTTCGACGCGGGCCGCCTCGGCCTCAAGCTCCAGGCCGGTCACGAGAGCACGCACCTCGGCGACGAGTTCACGCTCCACGCATCGTCCACCCATCCCGACTTCGAACGCATCAACGTCAGCTACGAATACTGGGAGTACGGCGTGTCGTGGGAAGGCGAGATCACGGCCAGGTCGATCGCGTGGAAGGTCGTGCACGGTGGCACGCGTGTCATCGGCGACGGCTACTACTCCACGTCGCTCCTCGAGCCCGGTGGCCGGACGATTCCGGCCTCACGACGGCGCTACGAACCCAGTGCCGGCGTCGAGATCACGTCGACGGATGGCGAGGGCTGGCACCCCTACCTGTCGATCGATGCCCGGCTGCGGAACATCTACGACTACCACCGGGCATCGCCCGACGTGCCCGAAGACCGCCAGTGGAGCGTCGGCGGCGTTCTCGGCCTCCGCAACGAGGCCACGAAGCCCAACGAGCGCGGCGTCCCCGACCTGATCCTCCGCGGCTACTGGGGCGTGAATCCCCACGGGCAGTTCCGTTCGCAGCGCTCGCACTGGCAGATCGGTGTGGGCATCTTCGTTCCGATGTAGGGAGTGGTGGCGATGGCACTCGAACTCGACCGCGACACGGTGGCGTGGACGTATCACGCGCTCAACCCCGACGATACACGCGCAGACCTGGCGAAGTGGTCAGCGACGCTCGAGAAGGCATACGGGCCTGGCGTGGCGTCGGCGTTGCAGGCCGAAGGGCTGCCCGCCGACCGTGCGCACACGAACTGGGCGGTGGCGCTGGCCGCCGTGTCGAACGGGAGTTCGGCATCGGCGCAGCTCAGGGCCGCATGCCGATACCTCAAGGGCCTCGGCGGCGCGGCGACCGCCGCGGGCACGATC
>JAEUQQ010000274.1 GCA_016789685.1 Acidobacteriota bacterium
GAGGCCGACGCCTTCCGCGCCATCACGATGCTCCAACCCGTCGGATTCGACCGGCCCATGACGGTGGCGCCCGGCATCGAGATCTCGTACCGCAATGCCGGGCACCTGCTCGGGTCGGCCTACGTCCGGATGACGTTCCCCGGCGGCGGCTCGTCGATCCTGTTCGGCGGCGACATCGGGCGCTATGGGCGACCGGTCCTCCCGGATCCGACGCCGGTCGAGACGGCGGCCGACATCCTCCTGCTCGAGTCGACGTACGGCGATCGCGATCACGAGCCCGATGACGATGGCGAACGCCTGGCGGCCATCATCCGCGAGACGGTGAAGCTGGGCGGCAAGGTCGTCATCCCGGCCTTTGCCATCGGGCGCGTCGAAGAGGTGCTCTACTGGCTGCAACGCCTCGAGCGCCAGCGGCGCATCCCGGTCGTGCCGGTGTTCGTCGACAGCCCCATGGCCGTCGACGCGCTGAAGTTCTACCGCGCGCGCACCATGGAACTCGACCCCGACACCCGTCCGAAAGACCGCGACGTCCTCGCGTTTGCGACGCAGCGCTTCCAGACGGTCAATTCGACCCAGCAGTCCAAGGACCTGACGGCGTCGCGCGCGAGCGCCATTGTCATCTCGGCCAGCGGCATGGCCACGGGCGGCCGCGTCCTGCACCACATGAAGGCTGCGCTGCGCGATCCGAAGCACACGATTCTCTTCGTCGGTTACCAGGCCGAAGGGACACGGGGCCGGGCACTCGTCGAGGGGGCCACGACCGTGAAGATGCACGGCGAGCTCGTGCCGGTGAACGCGCGCATCGAGAAGGTCGATTCGATGTCGGCCCACGCCGACCGCTCTGAACTCGTCAGGTGGCTCAAGACGTTCCCCGCGCCGCCGACGACCACCTACCTGGTGCACGGCGAGCCCGGCCCGATGGCGACGTTCAAGGAGAAGATCGCCGCCGAACTCGGCTGGCACGTCGAGGTGCCCGGCTACAAGCAATCGGTGACGGTGTGAGCGAACGACGATACCTGCTCGAACGCGTGGACGAGGCGGCCGTCGTCCAGTTGTACGACGATGGCTTCGAGGCACTGGCGCTCAACGAGAAGCGGCTGGTCTGGCACCTGTACGAAGCGGCGCTGTGGGGCCGCGACATCTACTACGACCAGCGGCACCGATCGAACCTGGCCATGCGCGACCTGCTCGAGGCGGTCGTGCGGCATCCCGCTGGCATCGACGCCGACGTGCTTGCCGAGATCACGCGCTACACGAAGTTGTTCTGGCTGAACACCGGCCCGTGGTCGCACCTGACGTCGCGCAAGATGGTGATGCGTTGCGCGCCAGGCGCGTTTGCTGCCGCGGTCCATACCGCGGTGCGTAACGGCGCCGCGGTGTCGCTGCCGCCTGGAACCACGCTCGACGCGCACCTCGAGGCGCTGGCGCCGCTGATGTTCGACCCAGCGGTCGAGCCCAGTGTCACCAACAAGAGTCCCGTCGACGGCAGCGACATCCTGCTGGCGAGCTGCAACAACCTCTATGCCGGCGTGTCGATGGCCGACGTCGAGGGATTCGAGGAGCGCCACGGGCTCAACTCGCGCCTGGTGAAGCGCGACGACGGCACGCTGGTCGAAGAGGTCTATCGTGTCGGCGGTCGCTATTCCGCCTGTATCACGCGCATCGTCGAGGCGCTGACGCGCGCGCTGCCGTTTGCGACGCCGGCGATGCGCGCGGCGCTCGAGGCGCTGATCCGCTTCTACCACAGCGGCGAGGACGCCGATCGTGTCGCCTACGACGTCGCGTGGACCCACGACAAGGCGTCGCCCGTCGACACGATCAACGGGTTCATCGAGGTCTATCTCGATGCGCGAGGGCGCAAGGGCGCGTGGGAGGGCCTCGTCTACCACGTGAACCACGAGAAGACGCGCGCGATCGCGGTGATCGCCGAGCATGCACAGTGGTTCGAGGATCGGATGCCGTACGCGCCCGAGTACCGGCGCGACCAGGTGCAGGGCGTGACCGCGACCGCGATCGACGTCGTGATCGAGACCGGCGACAGCGGTCCGATGACACCGATCGGCATCAACCTGCCCAACGACGACGCGCTGCGCGAGATTCACGGCAGCAAGAGCGTGTCGCTCGCCAACATCGTCGAGGCCTACGACAAGTCGCTGCCGAGCGAGTTCCGCCTCGAGTTCTCGTGGGACGCCGATGAGGCGGCCAGGTCCGAGCGGTGGAGCAGCCTGGCGGGCGAGATCACGACCAACCTCCACGAAGTCGTCGGGCACGGCTCGGGAAAGGTGAGCGACCGGCTCACCGGGAGCCCGCAGACGTACCTGAAGGAGCAGTACTCGTCGCTCGAGGAGACACGCGCGGACCTGGTGGCGCTGTACTTCGTGGCGGATCCCGCGATGGTGAGGTTCGGCCTGATCGGCGAGGCCGACCACGCCGACCTCGTCCGTGCCGAATACGAGGGCTACGCCCGCAACGCGCTGTCGCAGCTCAGGCGGATCCGCGAGGGCCATCACATCGAAGAAGATCACATGCGCAATCGCCAGGCGATCGTCTACTGGCTGATGGCGCACACGGCGGCCATCGAGACCCGCATCCGCGACGGCCGGACGTTCTACGTGGTCGTCGACGTCGAGGCGTTCCACGAAGGTGTCGCCCGGCTGCTTGCCGAGATCCAGCGGATCAAGTCGGAGGGCGACTACGATGGCGCGAAGGCGTTCTTCGAGCGGTACGGGACGTACTTCGACCCTGCGCTGCGCGACGAAGTCGTGCGGCGCGTCGATGCGCTGGGCCTGCCGTCGTATAGCGGCTTCGTGATGCCGACCCTGACGCCCATCGTTGACGAGCACGGCGAGATTGCCGACGTGCGGATCTCGTATCCCTGTGACCTGTCGACCCAGATGCTCGCCTGGAGCACCCACTACCGAGGAGGGGTCACATCTTGAATCATCGCTTTCTGCATGCTCTGACCCCAGTACGGTACCTGTACCGGCTCTGTTGAGGTACGGGGGACAGGGCGTGCGAAAGGTGATGAAGAAAGATGTGACCCCTCTGTGGCGCGCGGTGATGGTGGTGCTGGTGCGTGTGCCCGTCCTGGCGCTCGCGCTGACGCTGGCGCCCGGGGGCACCGCGCGCGGGCAGGACGCGGCACCCTCGCTGCGGTTGCGGATGCTGGCAGCCGAGGACGCACGAGACGCGTCGCCCGACGGGCTCGCGCCGTTGCTCGAGGGGCTGCCCAGCCCCGACGCCGAGATTCAGCGGATCGCCGTCCGCGCCCTTGGACGCTTCGAGGACCCGTCGCTGATCCCCCATATCGCCGCCACGCTGTCGGCGACCGAAGCGTCGGTCAGGGCCGAGGCGGCCAACGCGCTCGCGCAGGCCTGCCACGCGGCGGCCTCGTGCGCCGATGGCGCGCGGATCATCCGCGAGGCGCTCGAGCGTGAGCCACACCCGCTCGTACGCGGCGCGCTGGTCATGTCGATCGGCCGCGTCAAGCACGCGACGCTCGCCGAGTGGAGGGCCGCCGAGGCGCTCGTCGCCACGGCCCTGTTCCCGGTGCCGGCCGGCGCGACGCCCAACGCGTCTCCCGCGGTCCTGCTGAACGGGCTGCGCGGCCTGCTGTTCCTCGCGCGCCAGGCGCCAGAGGAGGAACGCCTCGGCGACCGCACGATCGCGCGGGTGGCGGCGCTCGCCGCGGCGCCGCCCGCGCCCGTGTCAGCGAGGGGCGTGGTGAAGAGCTACGACTCGCCGACCAACGCGGCCGCGAGCCGCATCCGCGTGCTCGCGATGCAGGTCCTGCGGGCGTCGTCGACCGACATGGCGGTGTTCCGCGGCGTGCTCGAGGACCCCGACCCGGCCGTACGTCGAGCGATCATGGCGGCGATCTTCGCGGCCCCTGGCCCCTACGGCGCACTCGTGACGCTGTCGCGCGGCGTCGCTGACTCCGCGGAGTCGCGCCGGGCCAAGGACACGTGGGCCGACACCTACATGACGCGCACGCTCGAACGTGACCCGTCGCCGGCCGTCAGGCTCGAAGCCCTCCGCGGCTACCTGCAGCGGCCATCGGCCGCGTGCGATGTGGTCGTTGGCCGGCTCGCCGACGCGTCGCCGCATGTCGTTCTGATGGCGATCGACGGCATGGTCAAGCCCTGCCTGTCGAAGAAGGCCGCGGTGTCGTCGTTGTCGGCGATAGCCACCGGCGCGAAGGCCGTTGCCGGATGGCGGGGGCGCGCGCACGCGCTCGTGGCCCTCGCGCAATTCGATCGCGCCGCCGCCAGTGTGCCCGCCAGGGAGGCTGGTCGCGATCGCCATCCCTGGGTGCGGATGTACGCAGCCCGCGCGCTCCGTCACCTTGTCGCCCCGGGGAGCGATCGCGATACGCCCGAGGTCGCACAACTCCGGGCCCTCGCGGCAGATGCCGACGTCAACGTCGCCACCGCGGCGATCGAGGCGCTGCACGCGACGGTCGGACACGCGGCAGATGCCGAATACCTCGCCGCCCTCGCGCGCGACGACCGCGCGAGCGCTGAAGGC
>JAEUQQ010000312.1 GCA_016789685.1 Acidobacteriota bacterium
GACCTTGACCTCGAGGTTGAACTCGACGATGACCGACGACAGTCCCTCGCGCGAGGTCGAGTTGACGTGCTTCACGCCCGCGATCGAGTTGACCGCCTCCTCGATCTTCCGGCTCACCTCGCGCTCGACCGTCTCGGGCGACGCCCCGGGGTACTCCGCGAGAATCGAGAGCACCGGGATCTCGACCTCGGGCATGAGGTCGACCGGCAGGCGCCTGAACGAGAACAGCCCCAGCGTCACCAGCGTGAGCATCATCACGGTGGCGACGACCGGTCGCGTGATCGACAGGTCAGAGAGGAACATGACTACGCTCCCTGGCCCTTCGTCACGGCGATCCGATCGCCCGGCCTGATCGCGAACCCGCCGCGCGTCACCACGTGTTCCCCTTCCTGCACACCCGACACGATCTCGACCACCGGCCCGTTCGACACGCCCGTGGTGACGGTACGGCGGTCGGCCTGCTCACCCTTGACGACAAAGACCTCGGCCGAATGCTGCTCGATGTTCCAGTTGAGCAGCGCTTCGCGTGGCACCTGCAGGACCGACGCCCGGCTGGCGACGGCAATGCGGCCCTTCACGAACGCGCCGCCCTTCAGTGCGCCGTCGCGGTTGACCACCTCGGCGATGACCCTGGCCGATCGACTGGCCTCGTCGATGGCGGGGTTGATGAACATGACCTTCCCGGTGAAGGCGCGGCCGGGCAGCGCGTCGGTCGAGAACTCGATCACCTGCCCGAGCTGGACGTCGGCCAGGCGTGTCGACGGTACCGCGACGGTGAGATCGAGCAGGCGGTTGTCGACGATGCGGAAGAGCGGCGTCTCACCACCCATGTTCTCGACGCGGTCGCCCACGTTGACGCCGCGGAACGCGACGACGCCGTTCATCGGCGCGTGGATGAGCGACTTGCGCAGCCGCGTCTGCGCGGCCGTCGTCTGCGCAATGGCTGCCAGCGTCGCCGCTTCCGCGGCTTCGACGGCGCTCTTCGCATCGTCGAAGTTCTGCGGCGTGATCAGGCCGTACGCCTTGAGCTGCTGGGCACGCTCGTACTCGCGCCGCGCCCGCGATTCGGCCACGCGCGCCTGGGCCTCGACGGCCTTGAGGGCAAGGATGCTGGCTTCGATCTCGCTCGTGTCGAATCTCGCGAGGCGATCGCCCTTCTTCACGGGCACCCACTCGGTGACGTAGACGTCGGTGACGGTGGCCGTCACCTCGGACTTCACGTCGGCCGAGAATTTCGGCGCCAGCGTGCCGACGACCTCGACGGCCTCGTCGAGGGTGCCCAGGCTGGCGGGCACGACCGTGACGGGCACGGGCGGCCGTCCGGCTTCCGCGACGGGGGCCGCCGCGGCAGCGGGCGGGTCGGCCGGCTTCGTGCACGAGACGAGCGCCACGAGGGCGGCCAGGACGAGGAAAGGGGCAGCGTAACGAAGAGTGCGAGTCATTGCCGTGTGCGCTCCCTGGGCGCGTGAGGGCCTGAAATGCCCTCGAACAGGAGTCCGAGCAGTCGGCCGAGCATGTCGGGGCCGACGGGTTTGAGCGAGGGATGCAGCTGCCGTTCGTAGCAGCCCTGGAGGATGCCGCCGATGGCAAGGGCGACCTCGCGCGGCGCGACGTCGCGGATCTCGCCGGCGGCCTGCCCGTCGGCGACGATGCGTTCGATCGCGCCGACGAAGCCAGCCTCGAAGACGGCAAGATCGAAGGCCGGAACGGCCTCCGGGGGACCGAACATGATGGCGTGCGCGACGCGCGCCATCGGGACGTTGTGTTCGAACAGGCGGTAGATGTCGTCGCAGAGGGCGAGGATGCGTTGCTGCGCGGTGCCCGGGCGCGCTGCGCCGGCCGCGACGACGGCCGCGAACTCGCGCTGGGCCTCGGTGAGGATGGCGACGAGCAGGCCTTCTTTCGATCCGAAATGATAGTAGACCGTAGGCTTGGTGACGCCGACGGCTTCGGCGATTTCGCGGACCGAGGCGGCGGCGTAGCCCTTGCGGTCGAAGACGAGGACGGCGGCGCAGAGGAGGCGGTCGCGGAGTTCGAGCGTGTCGGGGGGTGTGGGCAAGGGCTCGTGACCGTCGGCCATCCCACGATGGTGCCAGACTACCTACCGGTAGGTCAACGGCTCGTCGGATGCGATGCGCTGCGCGAGTGATCGGACAGCCGGCCCGATCCGCGCCAGTCATCGGCGCCGGCGCGCATACAATCCCCACGTTGCCGCCGACAGCGGTCGCCCGCACGGCGACCTCGTCTGCCCGGCCTCGCGCCCCCAGGAGCCGTTCGCATGTGTGCTGACCGCCGCGCCCTCTCGCTGCCCCCCTCGGTGCAACTCGACACGAGCGGCGCGCTGCCGCGCCTCGCGGTGGCCAGCCCGATCCTCGGGGCGGCCGAGATCTACCTGCATGGCGCGCACCTGACGCACTGGCAGCCCAGCGGTCAGGCCCCCGTCATCTGGCTCAGCGGCAAGAGCGCCTTCGACCCGGCGCGGGCCATCCGCGGCGGAGTGCCGATCTGTTTCCCCTGGTTCGGCCCGCACGCCAGCGATCGGGAGGCCCCGATGCACGGCTTCGCCCGGATCCAGCCGTGGCTGCTGTCGTCGGCCGGCGAATCGCCCGAGGCCATCACCCTCACCTTCACGCTCGCCGGCACCGACGCATCGCGCGCCTCGGTGTGGCCGCACGCCTTCGAGGCCACCTACCAGGTCACGATCGGCGCGACGCTCTCGCTGTCGCTCCGCATCCGCAACCGCGGCCGGACGGCCTTCTCCTTCGAAGAAGCCCTGCACAGCTACTTCGTGGTCGGAGATGTCCGCGCGATCGCGATCGCGGGTCTGGAAGGTGGCGACTATCTCGACAAGACGTCCGCCTTTGCGCGCAAGGCCCAGGGCGGCGACGCCGTCCGCGTCACCGGCGAGACAGACCGCATCTACCTCGACACGACGGCGACGTGCGTCATCGACGATCCGGGCATGCGACGCCGCATCACGATCGCCAAGACCGGGTCACACACGACGGTGGTCTGGAACCCGTGGGTCGCGCGGGCGCAGGCCATCCCCGACTTCGGCGACGATGAGTGGCCGGGGATGGTGTGCGTCGAAACCTGCAACGTGGGCGATGCAGCAGTGCACCTCGAGCCTGGCGACGTGCACGTGATGACGGCGACGATCCAGGTGTCGTGACTGGCGCAGCCTCCCGGCAATCGCACGCCCTACGCTGACGAGGGCGTGCGTCCGGCGGCCCACTCGGTGAAGCGCGCGCGCACGCGATCGGCCAGGCGCGCTGCCGACTCGGGCGTCGGGCTCTCGACGATGAGTCGCATGATTGGCTCGGTGTTCGATCCACGCAGCAGGAACCACCCGTCGGGCGTGGTCACCTTCACGCCGTCACGCAGGTCGATCGGCATTCCGGCGAATTCGGCGCGCGCCTGCTGCAGCACCATCGCGATCCGTGGTGACGGGCACGTCAGCTGCTGCTTGATCATGGCGCGCACGGGGATCTCGCCCACCAGCGCCGACAGCGGCCGCCCCGCAGCAGCGAGCCGGTGCAGGATCAGGCCCATGCCCACGAGGCTGTCGCGCGCGAAGTTGATGCGCGGGTAGATCACGCCGCCGTTGCCCTCGCCCCCGATCACGGCCCCGACGCGCCGCATCACCTCGGTGACGTTGGCCTCGCCGACGCGCGATCGCGTGACCGTCACGCCGAAGCGCGCCGCCACGTCGTCGAGCGCATGGGTGCTGGCGAGGTTCGCCACCACGGGCCCCGGCGTCTTCGACAGCACCTGCTGCATGGCCAGCACCAGCGTCAGTTCTTCGCCGATGGGCTCGCCGAGTTCCGAGACCACGGCGAGCCGATCGGCATCCATGTCCTGCGCGAAGCCGATGTCGCAGCCGTGTGCGCGCACCGCGGCTGACAGCTGCGCGAGGGCTTCTGGCGTGGGTTCGGCCGGACGCGGAAACGAGCCGTCGGGCGTGACGTTGATCGTGACGACATCGGCCCCGAGCGCGGCGAGCAGCTGCGGCCCGACGATCGAACCCGCACCGTTGCACGCGTCGAGGGCGACGCGCAGGCGCGGGCCCGAGGCCGGCAGCGGCCCGAGCGCCGCGATGACCGCTGCCACGTGGACGTCGAGCACATCGCGCCGCTCGACGGGCCGCATCTCGGTGCCCGCCACCTTGGTGTAGTCGCCCTGGTGATAGATGTCGAGCAGTTCACGCCCCGAGGCCGCGCTGAGGAACAGCCCGTCGCCGCCGATGAACTTCAGCGCGTTCCACTCAGACGGGTTGTGGCTGGCCGTGATCGCGACCCCGCCGCGGGCCCCGAGCGTCCTCACAAGCAGCTGGACGGTCGGCGTCGGGCAGACGCCGAGGTCGACGATGCGGCACCCGCTCGAGACGAGGCCGGCGATCGTGGCCTGCGCCACCATCTCGCCCGACGTCCGCGTGTCGCGTCCGATGACGACCCGCCCGCCGCCGATGTACGTGCCGAACGCCTGCGCGAACCGCGTCAGCAGGGCCGGCGTCAGCGATTCGCCGACGACACCCCGCACGCCTGAGATGCTGATCTTGAGCGAAGGAATGGCGCGCACGTCAGCTCCTCATGCGGTCGCGCGCCCAGTCGGCGAGTTCCCGCGCGCGCGCCACGGTGTCGGCCTCGGCAATGACCCGCAGCAACGACTCGGTGTTCGACGCCCGCACGTGCACCCACGCATCGGGCCACGAGACCTTCACGCCGTCGCTCGAGTCGATCTCGACGCCGGCCTCGTCGTGGACGTCGTCGCGGAAGTTCTGGAGCACCGTGAAGAGCAGGTTGGGCTCCACCGGGTGAACCTCCTTGATCATCGCCAGCTGCGGCAACTGCGCGATCAGCGTCGACAACGGCTGCTCGAGCGCCACGACCTGGTCGAGCAGGAGTCCGATGCACGCCGCGGCGTCGTGCGCGAGGTGGATGACCGGCACGACCACGCCGCCGTTGCCCTCGCCGCCCAGCACGGCACCGTGCGACTCGACGGCCTCGGCGATGAACGGCTGGCCCACCGGGGTGCGAACGACGGGCACACCGAAGCGGGCCGCAACGCGGTCGACGGCCAGGCTCGTCGACACGTTGGTCACGATCGGCCCCCGACGCAGCGGCAGGACGAGGGCCGCGGCCAGCGCCAGGGTCACTTCCTCTGAGTGTGCGCGGCCGGTCTCGTCGACGATGGCGAGCCGCTCGCCATCGGCATCGTGCACGAATCCGACGTCGGCACGCCCGGCGCGCACGACCGCGGCCACCTGCGCCGCCGTGGTGCGGCTCGGCTCCGGCGCGTGCGGAAACGGTGCCGACAGGTCGTCGTTGATGGTGAGGACGGTGCAGCCAAGCGACTGCAGCCACGCCGGCGTCAGCCTGGCCGTCGCGCCGTTGCAGCAGTCGAGGGCGATGCGCAAGCCCTGCGCCCGCAGGCGATCGGCATCGAGGTGCCGCGTCAGGCGCTCGACGTGATGCGGCACGGCGTCGCGCGCCTCGACGCGGCTCGGCACGCGGTGCCACGGGGCTTTCGCAAACTCGCCCTGGTGGTAGATGTCGAGCAGCTCATCCGACTGCCCGACGTCGAGGTAGCGGCCATCGGCACGCACGAACTTGAGCGCGTTCCACTCGATGGCGTTGTGACCAGCGCTGATCGCGATCCCGCCGCGCGCGCCGAGCCACGGCACCGCCAGCTGCAGGGTCGGCGTCGGACAGATGCCGAGGTCAATCACGTCGCAGCCGGCGGCGAGCAGGCCCGACGTGACGGCCGCGGCGACCATCGGTCCGGATGGCCGCGTGTCGCGGCTGAGGAGGATCGGCCCACCCTCGGCGTAGGTCGCGAACGCCTGTGCGAACTCGACGGCGAGTTCAGGGGTGAACGTCTCGCCGACGACACCGCGAACGCCGCCGATGCCGATCTTGAGTGAGCGCACGGTGACGGGACGCTGGGTCACGCGCTCATCATACCGCTCGCCCGCCGGCCACGTCGCTGAGCGTCAGCGCCGTTGGGCCCCGAGCCAGCGCGCGTTGGGCGTGAACGGCGCCGAGATCTCGCTCGGCTCCCAGAACGCGATGCCGAACCGCTCGCGCGTCCACGCGTCCGACATCGCGTCGAGTCGGTGCGGCGTACACGTCGCGTCGAGCCGCCAGTACGACGCGGGCGTGCACGTGCCGCGCGTCGTGTCGGCCATCTCGCATGCGCCGGGATGCCTGACGACGCCTGACCCGACCTCGGGCTCGGCGCCTGACACGTCGATGCGACCACGCAGCGCGCAGGTCGTGGCGTCGTAGAACTGCAGTTCGGCACTCGACCCGCTCGAGGCGACGACGGCGATGGTCGTCTCTGATCGATCGACCCAGAGGTCTCGCCCGTAGATGGTCGGGTCGAACTCGCAGCGGCGGCCGTCGGCGCGGGAGACGAGGATGCCGCGCTCGGTGAACGCGGTGGGGTTCGGGGCGCTCCCGTAGTTCCAGTGGCGCAAGGTGAAGGTCCGGGCGCGCGATTCGAGATGCTCCCACTGCCCCGGCGACACCTGGGTGATCGGCAAGCGCGTGAGGCCACACGACGGGTCGGCTGGCACAGGCGCGTCGCGCCGCGTCAGCACGGCAAAGGGCTGCGGTGCGCACGAGATCGGCGGCCCCTCGGCGTCGTACACGATGCGATACAGCTCGAGCGAGCGTCCGCGCCACGCGAAGCCCGTGCGGCGCTGCCCGCCGCGCGCGGCCCGATCCGGGGTCTCGAAGTAGTCACACCCGGCCTCTGACGGATCGAGGGCCACGCGGTAGTCGAACGTGCCGTCGGGCGTCGCCGCCAACCTGTCGGCGCCGAAGACCCAGGGGCGCCCCTGCGCGTCGTGGTAGTCGCCAGCGAGCAATACGCGCGCCGCCCAGGTGTCGAGCGACACCGTCAACCGGCGATAGCGGCGCTCGGCGCCCTCGTCCATCCCCAGCGACGTGTACAGTGTCTCGGCGCCACGATCGTCGGCGACGCGCAGGGTCGCCTGCACGCGCGCGTCGGACGGCGACGAACTGCCTTCGCCTGACGTCAGCAGGAGCGCGACCTCGCCGCG
>JAEUQQ010000332.1 GCA_016789685.1 Acidobacteriota bacterium
GACCTTCTTCGCCTGCGGTGCGTACATGTTGAACGTGACGA
Source organism: Acidobacteriota bacterium (assembly GCA_016789685.1). GTDB lineage: Bacteria > Acidobacteriota > Vicinamibacteria > Vicinamibacterales > JAFNAJ01 > JAEUQQ01. Next base: position 42 of record JAEUQQ010000332.1, read on the forward strand.
CGCCGTCCGTGAACTCGACGGGACTGAACGTCGGGATGTCCTCGGTGGGATCGACGCGCGCGCCGGGTCTGGGCGTCTGGGCGACGGCCGCCGATGTGCACAGCAGGCTGGCGAAGAGCAGGGACGCGAGCGTCTTCATAGGGGCCTCCAGGCAGGAGCACCGCGTGCGGTGCCCCTGCTGGTCGTCGGCAAATGCGCGGTGGAGAACGGCGAAACTACTTGAAGAGCAACTGCGCGTAGTCGCCGAGGAAGTCGCGCCACAGGAACCAGTAGTGACGGCCCGGGATCTCCTTGTAGCTGGTCTTGAAGCCGAGTTCCTTGACCACCTTGTGGACGTCGATCATGCGCTCGCGGGCGGTGTCGGTCGTGCCAGCGCCCGTCCAGTAGAAGTGGACGCCGCCGGCCTTGACGGCCTCGAGTTGCTTGCGCGTCTCGGGATCGACGCCACCGGTCGGGCCCGAACTGAACACGGCAATCCACCCGAACACGCCGGGGTTGTTGTTGGTGGCGGCCAGCGTGTGGCGCCCGCCCATCGACAGGCCCGCGATGGCGCGGCTGTCTTTGCCCACGATGACGCGGTACGACTGCTCGACGAACGGGATGACGTCCTTGACGAGGCTGTGCGGATACGAGCCCTCGTACGGCTGCTGGGCCTGCGCCGGACGGTTCTGCTGCCCTGCGGCCTGCGCGGCGGCCTGGATGGGCGGTGGCGCGGGCGCCACGACCTGCTGCGGCGCCGGCGTCGGGCCAAAGGCGTATCCCTGCGACACGGTCTGCGTCGCATTGCCGTTGGGCATGACGACGATCATGGGCTTCATCTTGCCGGCCGCGAGCAGGTTGTCGAGGATGATCGTGGCGCGGCCCATCGTCGTCCAGGCATCTTCATCGCCGCCGCCGCCGTGCAGCAGGTAGAGCACCGGGTATTTCGTCGTCGAGGTCTTGTAGTCGGGCGGCAGCCAGACGTACATGCGCCGACGCGCCTGCTTCAGCGTGGGCGAGGGAAACCAGACCTGCTCGACCGTGCCGTGCGGCACGTCCTTGAAGTCCCACAACTCCGACTCCTTGCCCGAGATCATCAGGAGGTTGTCGTAGCGGTTGCCGTCGCGCTGCGTCTCGCCGTTGCTCGGATCGAGCGCCTTCACGCCATCGGCGAGGAACCAGTAGCCCCACAACTGCGGCGCCATCGGACCGATCGTCACCGACCAGACGCCGGCTCCGTCCTTCGTCATCTTGATGTCGGTGCCGCCATCCCAACTGCCATTGAGCGTCACTTCCTGGGACTTCGGCGCGAAGAAGCGGAACGTCACGGTCTTGTCGGGATGAATCTCTGGCGACAGCAGTTTCGGCGCCGCGGGGCGGTTGGCCGCGCCCGGATCCGGCTGGGCATACGCGACGGTCGCCGACAGGAGCGCCACGATCACGGCTCCGAGCCAGCCCACTCGATGCAACTTCATGCAACACCCTCCTCGAACATGCCTACGTGCAGACGTACGACCCCATACGGCGCACAGTGTGCGTTGGGGGCATCTGCCACCGGCAAGCGATATGTTGCGAGCCGGACGTGGGCGTCACGAGTGGGCGCCTGCCGCGCAGGGGGCTCACGACAGGCGTGCCGGTGCCATGGCGGCGATGCGCGACCAGCAGCGCGCGGGCGGCGTCGGCCCTCGGAGGTGCACGACTGTCGGTCGCCGGTTGGCGCAGTGTCAGCGCTTCTTCAGTGTGACCGAGAATCGCCCGAAGAAGACGGTGTCGAGCTGTGGATTCGTCGTGACGGCCCTGACGTAGTCGGGCGCCATCGAGATGTTGTCGGCGGTGATGAGGCCCCCCGGGCGCACGAGCGGGAGCAGCGCCTCGAGGTACCGCGCATAGCCCTCCTTGTCGGCGTCGAGGAAGACCAGGTCGATCGGCCCCTGCAACTGCTTCACCGTCTGGTGCGCGTCGCCGACGACGACGTCGACGAACCCATCGACGCCA
>JAEUQQ010000334.1 GCA_016789685.1 Acidobacteriota bacterium
CATCGGCCGCGATCGTGAACTTGCCGGTGAGTTCGGCCTGTTCGTAGACGGCAATCGAGAGCACGTCGCTCTTGCCGAGCAGGTAGTCGGCGGGCGGGGCCTGCGCGTGCGCGGCATGGCTGAATGCCAGCAGGGCCACCGCGAGGGTCGTTGCCACGAGACGATTCACGAGAGTGCGCATGTCGATACCCTACCGTTCACCGGGCAGGGGGCGATCGAGCCGCTGCAGGCGATCCGTGCCGTAGGCAAAGAACGCCACGATGCGCGTGGCGTTCCAGCGCTCGCCCCCCTGTCGACGAGTGTGATCGACATCGACGCCCACCCGCGTGAGCGAGCCCACGCGGAAGCTGAGGCCGCCGGTGGCCGACTGCTCCCGGGCGTCGGGGTTCTTGTCGACCGGGCCCGTCAGGGCGTTGTAGCCCAGCGTGTGCCGCGCGTACGTGGCCGCGAAGCTCAGGCGCGACGAGAGGCGCTGCGTGAGCCCGACGTCCATGCTGTTGAGCACGTAGTACGACAGGTTGGTGTTGAACGAGAAGGCGAGGTCGCGGTCGATGCCGACGACCAGGCGCGTCCGATCCTGGTTGGCGTAGGCCAGCTGGGCCGACGCGAACATCCCGCTGAAGCTCGGCGAGCCCGAGGTCGGCGACGTGAACGTGCGCCGGCCGATCATGGCCGCGCCCGACACGAACGCCTGCGGGTCGAACTCCACGCCGCCGTACGTGCGGTAGCCGTCGCCGTCGCGGTCGGGCGACAGCTCGAAGCGGTCGCGCACGTAGTCGGCGCCGGCAAACACCCTGGTGAGCGGCGTGAGCTTGTAGCCGAACGACGCCGAGGCCGAATCGGTGTTGCGATTGAGCTTCTCGCGCAGCGACGACGCCTGGTAGATCGCGTCGGCGTCGTAACGGATCCGCAGGCTGCGGCCAGAGGCGCCGAACGTGAACCGCGACGCCAGGTCGATGTCGAGCTTGGCCTCGACCGTGTCTTCGACGCGGCGCGACTTGCGGCCGATCTCGAAGCCGGTGGGCCGCGCGTAGTGGTCGCGATGCGAATACGAGAGCGAGGGGCTCACGCGCGCGCCCGGCACCACCAGCGTCGCCGAGTTGAAGTGGTTGAGCGTGCCCGAGTCCTTCTGCTCGCGGTAGCGGAGCACCTCGAGGGCGCTGACGCCGATGATGCGGGCGCGGCCGACGCGGAGCCACGACTCGAGCTGCGGGACGAAGATGCCCTCGTAGTCGTCGAACGAGACCTGCTCGCGCGTGGCGTTGGAGTCGTGCCCGACGGTCATCCAGAACCCCGGCGTGAGGCCGAGGGCGCCGTAGGTGTAGCGGGCAAACGAGAACGGGTCGGGCGCCGTCGACTGGGCCCGGGCGGTGGCCACCACGCCCGGCGACGCCAGGCAGGTGAGCAGGGCGCAGGCGAGCACGGCGCGTGTGCGCAAGAGAGACATCCCCAACACTTGATCCTTGAGACTATAGCACCGGGCAGCGAGCCTGCCGCCCCGGCCAACTCCAATTCCCGTGCAATTTTCGCACCGTCGGCAGGCCTCCGCGCGGATCCCGCATAATGGCCCGGTGTCTGCCGGTCACAACGTCACACGGGTCCTCGCCCGCAACACCGTGTGGAACTACGCCGGGTTCGTCGTCAATCTCGCGACCAACCTCATCGCATTTCCGTTCGTCGTCGCACGACTTGGTGACGCCGCGGCCGGCATCTGGCTCCTGCTCGGGACCGTCACCGGCTACATGGGCCTGCTCGAACTCGGCCTCGTGCCGTCGCTGGCGCAGTTCGTCGCGGCGGCGCATGGACGCGGCGACGACCGCGATGTCGGCCGGGCGGCCATCACCTCGCTCCTGATCCTCACCGGCCTGGCCGTCGTGCCGGTCGGCCTGTCGTTTGCCGCGCCGTCGATCGTGCCCCTCCTGCACGTTGACGCCGACCTCGCGGGCGCCGGCGCGCTGGCCCTCAGGATCGCGCTGCTCGGGTTTGCCGCCCGGATGCCGCTGGCCGTCCTGCAGGCGCTGCTGCTCGGGGCGCAGCGGCAGGATCGGGCCAGCCAGCTCTGGATCCTGATGGGATGGGCCAAGTTCGGGGCCGCCTTTGCCGTGCTGTCGTCGGGTGGCGGCCTCGTGGCGCTCGTGGCGGCCGAGACGCTGGTGCACCTGGCGGGCGGCATCCTGCAGTGGCGGTGGGTCAGGGCCGAGATGCCCGCGTTGCGCTGGGCCCCGTCAGCGGCCGACCGCGAGACCGCCTGGCACCTCGTGTCGTACGGGGCCTCGCTGCTGCTGCTCAACATCACCACGCTCATCATCGAGCAGACCGACCGGCTCGTGATCGCCGCGTACCTGCCGATCGCGCAGGTGACGATGTACTCGGCGGCGTGGAAGCTGTACATGCTGGCGTATGCCGTGCCGCCGACCCTGGTGCAGGCGGTGGGGCCGATGACGGCGGCGATGCATGGCCGGGGCGACACCGAGGCCATCCG
>JAEUQQ010000335.1 GCA_016789685.1 Acidobacteriota bacterium
GGGGAGCGAGGGGCCGTCATCACCGCACTTTTCGCACAAAGGTCAATGAAATGCCAAGAATTCAGGTCGACGGCCGCGAGTTTCCGTTCGCCCCCCCCCAGGGGGCCTGGCGGGATCTCCTCGCCGAGATCGACCGGGAACTCGACAGTCGTGGCCTGCTGGTTACCGATGTCCGCTTCGACGGCCTCGACGAGCCGGCCTTCCGTGACGAGCCTGTCCTCGCGCGCCCGCTCGACGAGATGGCGACGATCGAGGTCGCCGCGGCGACACCCCATCACCTCGTCAGCCGTTGTCTCGACGATGCCGCGAGTTCGCTGCCGGCGCTGGCGCAGGCGGCCCGTGACGTTGGCGAGCAGTTCCGCGGCTTCGATATCAGCGGCGCGAACGCGGCCCTGGTCGAGTTCGCCGAGGGGGTGAGCACGCTGATGGGCATCGTGGCGGCCTCCGGCAGCGCCCTCGGGGTCGAGCTCGGCACGCTGGCGTGCGGACCATCGACCGTCGGCGCACGCGTCACCGAGCTGATCAGCCACGTCGATCACGTGATTGCCGCGCAGCAGCAGCAGGACTGGCTGACCGTGGCCGACGGGCTCGAGTACGACCTTGCCCCGTTCCTCGACGACTTCGGGCCGGTGCTCGACGCGTTCGAGCGGCCCTCGCCGACGGCGTGAGGGCAGGGTAGAATCGGCCGCGTCGATGGCACAGCAGCGCGCGACGACGCCGGCCCCAGCGGCCATTCCCTTTGCGCGGCCCGCGTTCGGTGACGCCGAACTGACCGCGGTCGTCGACGTCCTGGCGTCGGGCTGGCTCACGAGCGGCCCCCGCGTCCAGGCCTTCGAGCGGGCCTTCGAAGACGCCTTTGGCGTTCCGCACGCTGTCGCCACGAACTCGTGTACCGCAGCGCTGCATCTCGGCCTGATTCTCTCGGACGTCGGTGCTGGTGACGAAGTGATCACCACGCCGCTCACGTTCTGCGCCACCGTCAACGTCATCGTCCACACGGGCGCCACGCCGGTCCTGGCTGACATCGACCCGATCACGTGGAACCTCGACCCAGACGCAGCCCAGGCCGCCATCACGCCGCGGACGCGGGCCCTGCTCCCGGTGCACTACGCCGGCGCGCCGCTCGCGGTGTCGGCGTTCCAGCGGATGGCGCGACGTGCCGGCGTGCGCGTCATCGAAGACGCGGCGCACGGGCTTGGCACCGTCTCGGATGCCGGGGTGGTCGGCACCACCGCCGATTTCACGGCGTTCAGCTTCTACGCGACCAAGAACCTGAGCACCGGTGAAGGCGGCATGCTCACCACCGCCGATGGCGAACTGGCGGCCCGCGCACGCACGCTGGCGCTGCACGGCATGAGCCGTGATGCGTGGAAGCGCTACGGGCCGGGCGGGCGCGCGATGTACGACGTGGTCGAGCCTGGCTTCAAGTACAACATGATGGACATCCAGGCCGCGCTCGGACTCGAGCAGCTCCGGCAGTTCGCCGCGATGCAGGCGAGGCGGGCCGAGATCTGGCGTGTGTACGACGAAGGCCTGGCCGATCTTCCGCTGCGGCTCCCTGCGCCGGTGGCCGACGGCACGACGCACGCGCACCACCTCTTCACGGTGCTGGTCGTTCCCGAGGTGTGCGGCTGCTCGCGCGACGATCTGGCTGCGGCGCTGGCCGAGGCCGGAATCTCGACGTCGATTCACTTCAGGGCCATTCACCTCTTTTCTTACTACGCCGAGCGCTATGGCTTCAGGCGAGGGCAGTTCCCCCAGGCGGAGTTCGTGTCTGACCATACGCTGTCGCTGCCACTGTCGGCCGCGATGACTCCGGCGGAGGCCGAGCGGGTCGTCGAGACGATTCGGCGTCGGCTCGGTGCGTGACGCGCCGGCGGCTCGACCTCCTGTTTCGCGTGGCAGCGGGACCGCGACTGGGCTTCGGTCATCTCGTCCGGGCGGCCCGGCTGGCGCGTTCGGCCGGCATCGCCGGCGCCTCGGTCAGCATCCGCGGCAACGCGGGCGCGCTCGAGGTGGCGCGACGCCTGGGCTTGCGTCCCGTGACGACGTCGCTCGCTGAGGCCTTGACTCGTACCGGTTGCCGCACGCTCGTCGTTGACGATCCCGGCGCGGCGGCTGCCCGGGCGGCGGTCGCCACCGCACGCCGACAGGGAGTGACCACCGTCAGCATTCACGACCTGGGCATCGCGCCGGCCGGTGCCGACGTCGGGATCGATGGCAGCGCCGCTCCGGGACGTCGCCCTCCGGGCACCCTGGCCTCGCTCGTGGGGCTGCGATACGCGATCCTCGATCCGCGATGCGAAGCGACCCCGGCGCCCCGCAGACGAAGAGGGCACGTCCTTGTCGCGCTTGGCGGCGGGCCCCGCACGGCCGGCGCCGTCGCACTGGCGCGCGCCATCGCGGCCCGCACGGCGGTTCCGGTGGTGGTGGCGCTGGGCTTCGGCGGTGCATCGCCGGCAGCACTTCCACCGGGCGTCACCTGCGTCAGCGCGAGCGACGGCCTGATCGACCTGCTGCGCGGATCCGCCGTGGCGGTGACCGCGGGTGGGGTGACGGCGCTCGAGGCGGCGGCGTGTGCGACGCCTGTGGTGGCCACGCCGGTCGACGCGGCGCAGCGGCCGACGGTCACCGCACTGGCCCGTGCGGGCGCGGCCATCGATGGCGGGCGCTTTGGGCGCCAGAGGGTCGCGGCGATCGCGACAGAGGTGGCGCGCCTGCTGGCGAACGCGCCGCGACGGGCGCAGATGGGACGCGCGGGCCGGAATCTGGTCGATGGCAAGGGGGCCGCGCGCGTCGTCGACGCGATCCGGCGCTGGCAGGTGTCTGAAGGGACCCGCACATGACCTGGGAACTTGCCGGCCATCGTATCGGCGATGGGGGAGCATTGGTCGTCGTTGCCGAGATCGGCCTGAACCACGGTGGCGACCCTGCGCGTGCGCTCGAACTCGTGGATGCGGCAGCGTCGGGCGGCGCGTCGGCCGTCAAGCTCCAGACTCTGCGGGGCGATCGCCTTGTGGATCCGTCGGCGCCGGCGCCCGCGCACGTGCGTGTCGCGTCGCTGCAGGCGTTCTTTGCGTCGTTCGAACTCGACGAGGGCGCGCATCGGGCGCTGGCGCAGCGCGCCCGCAGGCACGGGCTCGGATTCCTGTCGACGCCGTTCGACGAAGACGCCGTCGACATGCTCGTTCGCGTCGGTGTGGATGCGCTCAAGATCGCGAGCGGCGACATCACCCATCACCGCCTCATTGCGGCGGCGGCGCGCACCGGCCTGCCGTTGATCATGTCGACAGGCATGTCGGAGTTGCCTGACATCGACGCGGCGGTGGCGTGCGCACGTGGCCACGGGAACGCCCGCCTGGCCTTGCTGCATTGCGTCTCGGCCTATCCGACGCCGGACGACCAACAGGAACTCGGCGCGATTTCCGTGCTGGCGCAGCGATACGGCGTCCCGGTCGGGCTGTCTGACCACTCGAGCTATCCCCACGCCGCCGCGATTGCGACGGCGCTGGGCGCGTCGATCTACGAGCGTCACCTGATCCGGTCAGCCGACGACGACGCGATCGACGCCCCGGTGTCGTCGACGCCGGACGACCTTCGGCGCGTCGTGGCCGAGGCCGCGGGCGTGCGCCGTGCTCTTGGCACCGGGATGAAGCACTGCGGTCGGGCCGAAGCGGTCAACCGGCACGCCAGCCGGCGGGGCGTGTTCGCGGTGCGCGACCTCCGGGACGGCGAGGCGCTGGGTGAGGCCGACGTGAGGATGCTGCGTCCCGAAACGGCAGTTGCGGCCAGCGCGTGGCCGACTATCATTGGCCGTCGCGTGCGTCGGGCGGTCAGTGCGGGTTCGCCCTTGAGCCTCGACGACCTCGAGTGACGAGGGTTGGACACCCCAACGATGGCCGCCTACACCGTTCTGGTTACTGCCGCGTCGCGACGCGTGCCGCTCGTCAAGGCCTTTCAGCGCGCGGTCATCGATTTGTTCGGCGATGCCGGTCGTGTCGTGGTCGCCGACGTCAACCCGATGTCTCCCGCGGTCCACGTGGTCGAGCGGGCCTATCGCGTGCCCTTCTCGACCGAGCCCGGGTACGTCGATGCCGTGCTGGCGATTTGCCGGGCGGAAGGCGTCGCGCTGGTCATTCCCACCATCGATGACGAAGTGCCCGTGTTTGGCGAGGCCGTCGGCCGGTTTGCGGCCGAGGGGATCGTGGTTGCGTGTCCCCCGGCCGAGACGGCGGCGATTTGCGTCGACAAGTTCACGACGTGCAACCATTTGCGCGCCAATGGAGTTGCGGCGGCCGCGACGTATCTCCCCTC
>JAEUQQ010000366.1 GCA_016789685.1 Acidobacteriota bacterium
CAGGAAGCGCGTGGCGGCGATGTCGAGTTGCCGGAACACGACCTCGGCCTCATCCTCGTCGCTCGCGCCGTTGACCAGCAGCCCCACCTCTTTCGTCGGGTGCATGGTGGTGAGGATCTTGATCATCGCGTAGGCATCGACGACCGCGGTGGGTTCGTGCGACGTGACGACCAGCACGCGCTCCGAGCCCCCGAGGACGTCGAGCACGTTGCTCGAGATGCCGGCCCCCGTGTCGATGAGCAGGAAGTCGAGCGACTGCCCGAGGTCGGCCAGGCCCGTCACCAGGCGCTCCCACTGCTTCGCGGTCAGCGCGGTCAGTTCGCGCAACCCGGACGAAGCGGGGATGATCCGGATGCCGTGGGGCCCCTCGACGAGGATCTCGTGGATGTCCTTCTCGCCCGACAACAGGTGCCCCAGGTGGAACGGCGGCGCCAGCCCGAGCAGCACATCGACGTTGCCCAGGCCGAAGTCGGCATCGAGGACGGCGACGCGGTTGTGCATGCGCGCGAGCGAGACCGCGAGGTTCACGACGACGTTGGTCTTGCCCACGCCGCCCTTGCCGCTCGTCACGGCCAGCGTGATCGGGCCGCTGCGGCGTGCGTCACTTGCTGTCGCGCTCATCGCGCCGCCTCCGCTCGTGTGTCGCTCGACTCGCCCAGGATCCGCGCGGCGAATCCACCCGGCGTGGCGCGCTCGAGATCCTCGGGCACGCGTTGGCCTGTGCCAAACCACGACACGGGCAGGTCGCGCTGCTTGAGCACCCCGACCAGGGGGGCCACGCTGTGGTCGATCTCGTCGAGCTTGGTGAGGATGACGCGCGACGGGTTGACCCCGGCGTAGCTGTCGATCAACCGGGCCAGCTGCTTCGCGCTGGTCGACGCGGGCACCACGAGGTGCACCCGCACGTTCGGCTGGTGCGCCAGGACGTCGAACAGCGCCGCCGACGCGTTGTCGTTGGGCGAGCGGCCGGCCGTGTCAACGAGCACGGGCGTCCGCGAGCCCCGGAGCGTGGCTTCCACGTCATCGGGCGTGCGGGCCACTGTGAACGGGGTGCCGATGATGTCGGCGTAGAGGCGGAGCTGCTCAACGGCGCCGACCCGGAAGCCGTCGGCCGCCAGCAACTCGAGGCGCATGCCCTTGCGTGCGCGTTCCTGCGCGGCAATCTTCGCGATGGTGGTGGTCTTGCCCGCCCCGGGCGGCCCGACGAAGACCTCGACGCGGGCAAACGCCTCGGAGCCGCTCGTCATCCACTGCAGGCGCGTCGCCACCGCGTCGTGGATGGCGGTGGTGGGCAGGTGCTTCCGGCGCAGCTTCGGTGTCACCAGGCTGCCGGCGACTTCCGATGCGAATCCCTTGTCGAGCCCGATGGCGGTGAGTCGCGACAGCACAGACTCCGTGAGCGGTTCCAGATCACGCGGCTCGGCCAGCGGCACCTCCTGACGGGTGCTTCGGACGGTGAGCCGACGCTTGTTCTGGGCCTCCGGTCGGGATTCCGACATGGTGGCTTCGCCGGCGGCGGCGGTCACTTCGACCACCCGCGCGCCCATCCAGCCACGCAGGCCACCGGCCGTGACCATCTTGGTCGACAGGACGAGGGCCGTCGGACCGAGCTCGGCCCGGGCCAGGGCCAGCGCTTCCCGCACCGTTGCACTGCGAAATCGTTTGAGCGTCATGTCAGTCGAGCACCGCAATTGGCGTCACTTTTACGTGTGCCGGCACTTCGTTGTGCGACAGCACGCCGATTTGCGGCAGCACCCGGGAGAACAATCGCCACAGGTGTGGCCGCAAGGCTGGCGAACACAACAGCACAGGCTGTGCCACCGCCGTCTCGATGGCCCGGGCAATCCGCGAGGCGATGCCCTGCGCGTCACTGGGGTCGAGCGCCAGGACGCTCCCCTGCTCGGTGCGGACGATGGACCCGAGCAGCCGCTCCTCGAGCGACGGCGCGAAGCTGATGGCCGGCAGGTCGCCCTTGTCGGACTGGTGGACGCGGCAGATCGCCCGCCCAAGCGCCATGCGGACCGACTCGACCATGGCGTCGGTGTCCTTGGTGACGCCCGCGGCATCGGCGATGGCCTCGAGGATGGTCTGCAGGTCGCGAATCGGCACGCGCTCGCGCAGCAACTGCCGCAGCACCCGCTGGGCATCGCCAATCGAGACCAGCTTGGGCACCAGCTCCTCGACGAGCTTCGGGGCGCGTTCGGCGACGCGGTCGATCATCTCCTTGGTCTGCTGGCGGCCGAGCAGTTCCGGCAGGAACGACCGGACGACCTCCGACAGGTGCGTCGACAACGCGGTCGTCGGGTCGACCACGGTGTAGCCGAGGCCGCTGACGCGTTCGCGATGGTCCGCATTGATCCACCAAGCCGGCAGCCCGAACGCCGGCTCGCGGGTGGCCACCCCGTCGACGGTGGTCGTCGCGGTGCCGGGGTTGATGGCCAGGAACCGGTCGGGATACAGCTCGCCCCGTGCGACTTCGACGCCCTTGACGAGGATGGTGTAGACCCGCGGACTCAGCTGCAGGTTGTCGGCGACATGCACCGGCGGCACCACCATGCCGGTGTCGGTCGCAATCTGGCGCCGGATGGCACGGATGCGCGTCAGCAGCGAGCCCCCCTGCTTCTCGTCGACAAGCGAGATCAGGGCATACCCGACCTCCACGCCCAGGGGGTCGACGGTGAGGGCGGCATCGAGGCCGTCCGACACGGGCACGGGTGGCGCGTCGACGGCCTCTGGCGCTTCCTGGGGCTTGCGGTTGCTGTACGCGGCCCAGCCGAGCACGCCAGCCATGAGCAGGAACGACACCTTGGGCAGGCCCGGGACGAGCGCGAGCGCCGTCAGGACGCCCGCGGCGACGCCGAGCGGCCGCGACTGCGACAACAACTGGGTCGCGACCTCTTCACCGAGGTGCGTTTCGTTTGCGGCGCGCGTCGTGATCAGGGCGCCCGACATCGACACGAGCAGGGCGGGAATGGCGGT
>JAEUQQ010000385.1 GCA_016789685.1 Acidobacteriota bacterium
CGAGGCGTCGCTGGCGTCCACGTTGTACCGGCAGCTTCCACGCGCTCGCGGGCGTGAACTCGACCTCGCCGTTGCTGCCTGCGCCCTCGTGGCGGGCGGAGCGCTCTGGACGCTCAACCGCAGCGACTTCCGCGACATCCCCAACCTGCGCCTCGTGTAGCCCGCAACTGACGGCCGGGTCGAACGGCCGCTCGCGACGCGGCCAGCGTGCGCGCGCCGGCGACTCCGGGCATCCCCAGCCCGAACAGCGCGACCGACGTGGGTTCCGGGATCGTGACGGGGACGGGATCGGGGTCGCGCGTGGTGGCTACCAGCCGGTTCTGCACGAAGCCCGCGCCGCTGCCATCGGCGGTATCGCGGAGCATGAAGCCCACATGCGACGACGCCGCGCGATCAGCGCGACCACGCCGGAACCGACCAGGAGCGTCGTGGCCGGTTCGGGCACCGACGGGGGCGGCGGCGGTGGTGGCGCCTGCAACCGCCACGTGCCCGGCGCATCTTGCTTGCGAATGAAGGGTGGCGTCCCCAGTTTGCGTGAGTTGGAACCGGCTCTACGGGTGGTTGAGGGCGGTCGACGGTCTGCGGCACGCGGCGTGAGGCGCGGGCTCGGGGCGAGAGTTGTTGCGCCGCTGGCCGGTCCGCCGCCGATGCTTGACGGAGCGCGGTCGCCCCACAGCTCCTACGCTGCGTGTCCAGGAATGCGTTCGAGTTCAGCCCCGAGCGCCTGCTCCGCGTGCCAGACGTCGAAGGCCTGCTGCATCCCGAGCCAGAGCGCCGGCCCGTTGCCGGCCCACTTCCCAAGTCGAACCGCCGTCTCCGGCGAGACGGGCGCGCTGCCCGCCAGAATACGGTGTAGGAGCTGTCGTGACACGCCAAGCTCGCGGGCGGCCTGCGAGACGCTCATCCGCAGCGCCGGCAGCACATCCTCACGCAGGATCTCACCGGGATGCGTCGGTTCCCGCTTCAACGGCAATCGAGCCGGGAGTTCCTTTGTCGCCTTCCTCTTCATCGCGTTCCTCAGTGATACTGCTCGAGATCCAGTCCCCGGACGTTCTGGCCGTCCCATTGGAACGTGATGCGCCACGGGCCGTTGACCGCCATCGCATACCGGCCTTCGCGATCGCCCCTCAGCGGGTGCACGCTCCAGCCGGGCATGTTCAGGTCCGAGAGCGCGGTCGCCGCATGAAGTGCATCCATGGCCCTTCTGCCACGCTTGTGCAGGTCCGGCTGCACCTTCCGACTCCTACCGGTCTCGAAGAGCTCACGCAGTCCGGCGTGTCGAAAGCTGACGATCACGTTGGGAGCGTAGAGCGTGGCGCGACAGAGTGTCAACTCTTACTTTACACTACGCTTCAAGTGGAGCCCATGACGGCCTCGGTCGCCGCGGCCGACGCCAATTCCTCGTAAGGTTAGTTCTTGGAGGGACTTGCGGGTCTTGGCGTCCCCGGCGGGATTCGAACCCGCGTTTCAGCCTTGAAAGGGCCGCGTCCTGACCCCTGGACGACGGGGACGTGCTGATGGCAGCGGTCGGGCGACCGCGAGCCCGCAATGATACCACGCCACCGCCCTGATCCCCTCCGCGGCCTCGCCCCAGGGCGGCCACGCTGCGGTATCATCACCCCGACACACCGTAGACGCATCGTCCACGCTCTCCTGACGCCGTCACGTGCCGCCGACGGCGGCGAAGCGGCGCGAACGGTCGCCCGAACCTGACCGGAGGAGATATGGCCGCCAACAACCTCGCGCTGCGGCGAGCATGGGTCGCCGCTGCCCTCGTCACCGGTCTCGCCGCCACCGCGGCGGCGCAGGCCGTGGTCACACCGACGTTCGCCGGTAGTTACTCGCTGACCGACCTCGGCGGCGTCCCCGGAGTCCCCACCAGCTATGGCGGGCTCGACTTCGTCGACGCCGACACGATTATCATCGGCGGCGCGGCCAACACCGATGCCGGCCGGCTCTACACCATCGACGTCGTCCGCGGGCCCGGGGGGCACATCACCGGATTCACCGGCAGCGCCGTGATGTACGGCAGCGTCGGCAACTACAACGACGGCGGCGTGCAGTTCGGCCCAGGCGGCGTGCTGTTCACGGCGCAGTGGAACGTCAACAGGCTCGGGCAGACGAAGCCGGGCAGCACCGATGAAGACACGGTCACCAATCTCGGCCCACTCGGCGTGGGAGGGTCGAGCATCTCGGGCCTCCGCTTCCTTCCCGCTGGCTTCCCCGGCGCCGGCCTGCTGAAAGTCGTCTCGTACTCGGGGGGCAACTGGTACACGCTGCCGTACGCGCCGGATGGCACCGGCACCTACACCTTCTCGAACGCGACACTCGAAGTGACCATCCCCGGCGGTCCCGAAGGGATTGCCGTCGTCCCCACGGGGTCGGTCCTCTTCACCAATCCGTCGTTGCTCGTCTCGGAGTACGGCGCCGGCAAGATCGCCGCGTACGAAGTCGACTCGACGGGTGACCCCGTGGTGGCGACGCGCCGCGAGTTCGTGACGGGCCTGACGGGCGCCGAGGGCGCCGTCATCGACCCGGTCACCGGTGACTTCCTCTTCTCGACGTTCGGCGGATCGAACCGCGTCGTGCGCGTCAGCGGGTTCGCCGCGCCCACGCTCTACTCGGTCAGCGGAACGATCCGGGATCCCGGCGCGACCCCGCTCGCCGGCATTCCCGTCGCGCTGACGGGCACGAGCACGGCATCGACGACGACGGCGGCCGACGGCACGTACAGCTTCGCCAACCTGGCGTCGGGCGGGAACTTCACCGTCACGCCACTCATTGCGGGACGTGTCTTCACGCCGCTGTCGCGCACGTTCAACAACCTGTCTGCCAACCAGACGGGCGACTTCGTCGGCACGCTCGTCTACCAGATCAGCGGGCAGGTGCGTGATCTCAACGACACCGGCGTCGCGGGCGTCACCATCACCCTGACGGGAACGCAGGCCGGGTCGGTGTTGACCGACTTGAACGGCAACTACGTCCTGCCCAACCTGCCGATCGGCGGTACCTACACGGTGACGCCGACGCGCGGATCGTTCCAGTTCAACCCCGCGAGCCAGGCGTTCACCAACCTGCAGCAGGACGAGGTCGCGGGCTTCTTCATCGCGCAGGTCGGGTCGTTCACGCGGTACTTCGCCGAGGGCGCGACGAGTGCGTTCTTCAGCACCGAGATCGCGCTGCTCAACGCGACGGGCACGCCGACCACCGCCACGGTGCGCTTCCAGCGCCCCGGTGGCGTCGCCGAAGTGACGCAGACGGTGCCCCTCACCGGCATCCAGCGCGTCACGGTCGACCCCAAGACCCTCGGGCTCGCGCAGGCGGAGTTCTCGACGGTGATCGAATCCGATCAACCAGTCATCGCCGACCGCACGATGACCTGGGATGCCAACGCGTATGGCAGTCACGCCGAGACGAGCATCGGCCGCCCCCTCACCCGCTGGTACCTGGCCGAAGGCGCGACGATCAACGGGTTCGATCTCTTCTACCTGATCCAGAACCCGTCGAACCAGACCGCGGAGATCAGCGTGCAGTACCTGCTGCCCGCGCCGCTGTCGCCGATCACGAAGACCTACGCGGTCGATCCGCTCAGTCGCTTCAACATCTGGGTCAACCAGGAAGGTGGCCCACTCGGCGCGGCGGAAGTGTCTGCGGTCATCACGTCGACGAACAACGTGCCCGTCATCGTCGAGCGGGCAATGTACCGGCCCGTCGGCGCGCAGATCTTCGGCGCTGGTCACGAAAGCGCCGGCGTCGAGGCGCCGGCCGCGCGGTGGTATTTCGCCGAGGGCGCCACCGGCCCCTACTTCGACCTGTTTTTCCTGGTCGCCAACCCGAACGCCCAGCCGTCCGACATCGAGGCGCGCTACCTGAAGCCCGACGGATCGGTCGTCACCAGGACCTACACCGTCGATCCGAACAGCCGCTTCAACGTCTGGGTCGACTTCGAAGGCGTGGAACTCGCCGACACGGCGGTGGCCACGACGTTCCGCGTGACCAACGGCATCAACGTGGTCATCGAGCGATCGATGTGGTGGTGGGGCGACATCGCGGGCTGGTACGAGGGCCACAACTCGGCGGGGGCGACGACGACGGGCGAGAAGTGGGGACTGGCCGCCGGCGAAGTCGGCGGTTCGACGGCGCTCGAAACCTACATCCTCATCGCCAACACGTCGAACACCGCCGGAACGGCACGTGTCACCCTGACGTTCGAAGATGGCACACAGGCGCAGAAGGACTTCACGTTGCCCGCCAACAGCCGCAGCAACGTCGATGTCACGGGCGACTTCCCCGCCGCCGCCAACAAGCGCTTCGGCGCCATCGTCGAGAGCCTGGGAACGACACCCGCGCAGATCGTGGTGGAGCGCGCGATGTACAACTGTGCCGTTGGAGTGTTCTGGGCGGCGGGCACGCGCGCCCTGGGCACGAAGCTGCGCTGAGCTCTCTCTTCGCGGGCCGTCCGGGGCTGCACAGCGCAGTCCCGGACGGCCGCGCGTCACGTCACTTCACCGCTTCGGCCCTGCCATCGGCAATCGCACGCTGCGCCAGCGCGCGCACCTGTGCCTCGGCCTCGGCCACCTTCACCTTGATCTGCGCGCCCATCTCGCGCAGTTGCGCAGCAAACGGCTCCATCTGCCGCGCGAAGTCCTGCAGCGGCTTCGCCAGTTCCTCGATTTCGCCGCTCAGGGCCTCGATCCTGGCACTCAGCTCCTTGAGCTGCTGATCGAGCTTCCGCTCCTCGTCTGGCGTCATCACGTCGTCGCGGCGCGATGCCGAACGCTGGAAAGCCCGCGACACACGCTCCATCGCGAGCGCCACCTGCTTCTGCGCCAGTTCTCCGATCTGCGCGCCGAGCGCGGCCTGCCTCGCGCCGACCTGCGCCTGCTTCGCTCCAACCTCGGCCTGGCGGGCGCCGAGCGTGCCCTGCTGGCCGCCGATCTCGCCCATCCGCCTGCCGATGGCCTCGACCTCGTCGAAGGCGGCTTCGGCCTCGCGCACGACCTGCGCATCGCGGATGACGAACTCCTTCGCGTCGATCCGGACCCAGAGCAACGGCTCACCATCGCGCTGGAAGCGACGCACGCGCGCGCGGTCGTCGTGCGTGCCCGACGTGTCGCCGTCGGCGCGCATGAGCATCCACTCGAAGTCGCGACGTCCGTGGCGATCCTGGGCGTTCGAGGGCTCGGCGACGCCGAGAGGTGCTGCGAGCGCACGGGGCGCCTCGGGCGGCAGCGCCTCGACGGGTTGCCCCGCAAGCGCCAGGTCGGCGGCACGCGCGGCGCCCGCGACCACGGGAGGCCTCGCGACGAGTTGAAGGGGGATCACGGCCGCGACCGCTCCCCCAAGCAGGAGCCGGCCCAGGCGGCGCATGCGGGGCGTGGGATCGAAGTGATTGAGCATCTGCAGTCTCCGTTTCATGTCGGCAAACGACCGCGAGGCACCGGCCGCCGCAAACGCGGGTTCGCGACCGACGACACCAAGGGCCAACAACAGGCGCCCGTAGTCGCGCGGCTCGGCGCCGAGGGTCTGCAGCACCTCGGCATCGCACGCGGCTTCACGCGCCAGGCGGTACTCGCGCGCCACGAGGTGCGCGAGCGGGTGGAAGAAGAACAGGCGCGTCGCGGCGTCGGGCACGCAGCCGAGCCACAGGTCGCGCCGTCGCAGGTGCACGAGTTCATGGCAGACGACCATCGCCAGCTCTGCGTCGCCCAGTGCCTCGAGCGACCGGCGCGGCACGATCACGACCTGGCGCCAGAGGCCACGAACCATGGGCGACGCGACGTCATCTGACACGCACACGCGCGGAGGCGTCATCCCCATGCGCCATGCCAGTACCTCGGCGCGGGCCCGGAGCCACTCGGGCGCCGCGTCGGCGTGACGCACGACGACCGACGTCGCACGCAGGCGCCACAGGCCGAGGCCCAGCACGACGCAGACACCGGCGCCCCACGACGCCGCCACAACGTGCTGCCACGTCCGTGCACGCGAGGGCGGCATCACGACAACGGGCACGTCAACGGCCTGCACCGACGACAACTCGCGCGCGTCGGGCTCGTGCGTCGGCACCGCCGGCGCAACGCGAGGCGTGGGCGCGTCGAACGACGCCGCACACGCCGCGACGGACGGCACGACGGGCGCATCGAAGACCTCGAAGACGACGGGCTGCACCCATGCCAGCCCCACGAGGAACTTGAGCGCCACGAGCCACCACAGCACGACCCGCGCCGTCGCGGGCAACGCGGGAACAAGGCGGCACACGGCCCAGGCGACCAGCGCAAGCGCACCGCCCTGGAGCGAGGCACGCGCGAGGGCCTCGACGATTGCGGCCGCCATCAGCGGCCTCCCTTCCGGCCGCGGCCCGAGCGCAGGCGTTCGACCACGTCCTGCAGGTCGTCGAGTTCCGCGTCGGTGAGTTCGGGAGATTCGGACAGGTAGGCGACGAAGGGAGCCACCGAGCCGTCGAGGTTCTTCTCGACGAAGCGGCGCACCAGGCCGCGCATGACATCGTCAGAGGAGCGGCGGGCCGTGTAGCGAAAGACGCCGTCCACGAGCCGGCGCGTGACGTACGCCTTCCTTCGCAGTCGCTCCATGACGGTGAGGACGGTCGAGCGCGCCAGGCCGCGCGGCCCGCCGAACCCCTCGGCCACCTCACCGACGGTCTTGGCCCCACCATCTGCGAGGTACCGCAGGAGCGCGAGTTCCTGTTCGCCAATCGACTGCTCGGGCACGGCGTCCTCCATGACTACAACTGTCGTCACGATAACCATTGACGACAGCTGTAGTCAAAAGGTTGCCGGCCCGGCCGACATTTCGCGGTGATGAACGCGGGGACGAACGGGCGTCAGAACACCCGGCGGGTCAGGCGGGCGACGTTGAAGCGCGCCGTGTCGGCAATCGCCATCACCGCCATCACGCCAGCCTGCACGGGGTCGGAGACGACGAGATCGGCGGCGTCGGGCACGCTGCCCGCCATGTTGAGGCTGATGACCAGCAGGCCCTGCTGCCGCACGTCGCGCACGGCCTGCTCGATCTCGCCCCCCATGAGCGCCCCGGCCAGCACCAGCACGCGCGCACGCGGCAGCCGCGTGACCGCGCGCACCGCCTCGGCCAGCGGGCGCTCGCCCACCAGGGGGATCGTGTCGACCGAGATGTGCTCGCCGCGGATGTTGTGACGATCGGCCTCGGAGATCGCGCCGATGGCCACCTGCCCCACCTGCGCACCTCCGCCCATGATGATCACCCGCTTGCCGTACACGTGCTGCAGGGTCTCGACCGCCTGCACGTCGCGCACGACATCGAGCCGCAGCAGTTCGGTGAGCAAGCCATCGACATCGGTGGGCAGCCGCACCTCGAAGTACACCTCTGATACATCGTTGGCCTGCCCCACGATCTCGACCGACGTGATGTCGCCCGCACGCCTGGCGATCACGCCCGTCAACTAGTGCAGCGTGCCGGGGCCACTGGCGACGTGCACGAGGAACGCAACGGTCGTCACCGGATCATCCCTTCGCCAGCGCGCCCAGCGCCGTCACCAGCGCATCGAGATCCGCCGTCGTCGTGAACAGGTGCGGCGTGACCCGCGTGCCCTTGACCGGCCCCGTGTCGATCGCCACCGTGTAGATGCGGTGCCGGTCGAACAGCGCCGTCGCGAGCGCCGCGGGCGTCATGCCCGTGATGCCGACGTTGGCGATCGCGCACGCGCGGTGCCCTCCCGGGGTGTTCAGGTAGACGCCCCTGATGTCGCGCACCCGATCGGTCCAGTACTGCTGCAGGTAGCGCAGCCGGGCCTCCTTGCGGGCCGCCCCCACCATCGTGTGGAAGCGGATGGCATCGGCGATCGCCAGCAGGGTCCACGACGGTTGCGTGCCGAGGCGCTCGAGCTTCCGGATGTCGTCGTCTGGCACGCTCGTGTCGCCCAGCAGCGGCCACACGTTCCGGATCTTGTCTTTCTTCACGTACAGCAGGCCGGCCCCGAGCGGCGTGCAGAGCCACTTGTGCAGGCTCGCCCCGAGGTAGTCGCCGTCGAGTTGCGGCAACGTGAAGTCGAGTTGCGCAAACGAGTGCGCCGCATCGACGATCACGCCGACGCCGTGGGCGTGCGCCATGTCGGCGATCTTCCGCACCGGGAGGATGTGCCCGGTGATGTTGATCATGTGCGACACGAGCAGCAGCCTGGTGCGCGGCGTGATCGCCCGCGCGTAGACGTCGACGATGTCCTGGTCGTCGCGCGGGTGGAGCGGCACATCGACCTCGGTCAGCTTCCAGCCGCGGCGCCGGGCCTGCTGGCGGAACTGTTCGAGCATCGAGCCGTAGTCCTGGTTGCACATCACCGCCTCGCTGCCGGGCTCGAGGTCGATGCCGTGGATGACCGTCCCGAGCGACTCGGTGGTGTTGCGCGTGATGACGACCTCGCCGGCCGACACCCCGGCCAGTGCGGCCAGCTGTGCCTTGACCGACGCCGCATCGTCGGCACGCTTGCGCCGCATGTAGTACGACAGTCCGCTGTTCACGGCGACCTGGTGGCGCTGGAACGCCTCGAACGTGGGCGCAGGCTGCGGACTCGAGTAGCCGTTCTCGAGGTGCACGTAGTCGGCCGGGATTGGGAACACACGCCGGATCTCGCTCCAGTAGGCCTCGTCGGTTGCGGCATCGGCCGGCGCCGGGGCGCCGAACGCCTCGAGACGACGTTCGAGCAGATCGAGCGTGCGCGGGCCGAGCATGGGAACGGCGGCCGCACCGGCGGCGGTGCGCAGGAACACGCGGCGTGACGTAGGCATGGGCGAAACGCTCCAGGAGAGGGACGAGGCGCGCCCGAACCGCGGCGGCCGATCCGGATGTGTGCGCAACACTATGCGGCGGCCCCGGGGCCGGGTCAATCCCGCCACGGCCGTGCTCTCGCCGACGCGGCAGGTGCCGATTACCGTCCTGATAGGCCCCCCCAAGGGCACCGCATGGCCACGGCAGCACTTCTGACCACGTTCTTTGACACGCCCGAACGCACCGACCGCGCGGCCCGCGAGGCGCAGGTGGCGGCCATCGCGCAGGCGGCCCTGCTGCGGCCGCTGCTCGAGGCCATCGCGGCCCCGGCCGCCTTCGTGAACGGCGAGCGCGAAATCCTCATCTGCAACGCCGCGTTCGCCCGCCTGGCCGACATGACACACGAGGCCGTCGTCGGACGACGATTCGGCGAAGCCGTGGCGTGCGTGCATGCCTTTGAACCACCGGCTGGCTGCGGCACGACCGAGTCGTGCGCCTGGTGTGGCGGCGGGCAGGCGCTCAGGCGTGCACGCATGACGCAGCAGGTCGCCGAGGCGCCGTGCCGCATCCGGACGCTCGCCACTGAGGGCAGCGGCGCCATCGATGCCGAGATCACCTGCACCCCGCTCGTGGTCGAGGGCGTGTCAGGGGTGGTGGTCGTCGTCAAGGACCTGTCAGACCGGCACCAGCGCGACGTGCTCGAGCGCATCTTCTTCCACGATGTACTGAATGCGGCCGGCGGCCTGCGCGGCCTCCTCCAGACGTGGCACGACCTGCCGGCCGACGAGACCCAGCTCCTGGCCCCGATCGCAGCGCGGCTTGCCGAACAGCTCGTCGAAGACATCGAGTCGCATCGCGACCTGGTCTCGGCCGAGCGAGGCACCCTGCCCGTGCACCGCTCGCAGGTCGCCCCGCACGACCTGCTCGCCGACCTGCGCGCGTTGTACCGGCAGCATGATGTCTGCAAGGGGCGAACGCTCGAAGTGCGCGTCGATCGCGGAGCGCCGGCGATCGACACCGACCCCGTCCTGCTGCGCCGCGTACTCGGGAACCTCGTCAAGAACGCACTCGAGGCGACCCCGCCGGGCGGCATCGTCCGGGTCATGTTCGCCACCGACGAACACGGGCCGCGCTTCAGCGTGCACAACCGCACGGCGATGACCGACGCGGCGCAGCGCCTGATCTTCCAGCGGGCGTTCTCGACCAAGGGGCCCGGCCGCGGGCTGGGCACCTACAGTGCCAGGTTGATTGCCGAGCAGTATCTCGGCGCCACGCTGTCGTTCGACTCACGGCCGCTGTTCGGCACCACATTCACGATCGCGTGGCCGGCCGGCGACCTTGCGGGCTGACGCGTCTACTCCTCGGGACTCGGGCACTTCGCCGTCTTGAGTGACGCCGCGACATCGGGATCGAGACGCACGAGCGCCCCCGTGCTGTCGCCGCAGACCGCAAGTCGCCCGCCAGCGACGCTGGTGGCCACGTACGCGTAGGCATCGACCCCCGTCGCCGAGGCCCCGTCGGGCCTGACCTCGGGCCGCCGGCCCAGCACCAGGCGGAACAGGTAACCGTTGCGCTCTGGCTGCGTGAATCGCCCATCGAGCAGGACTGCGACCGTCCGCGGGTCGGCCGTGCCGAGGCACGCAGCCGGCGTGACGACGCATTCGAGGCGATCGTAGAGTCCCCCGCCCAGGCTCGCGTAAGCCGCCTGGGCCTGCATGACCGCATCGACGTCGGCGACGGCCTGCGCATCGGGATCCGCGACGGGCGGAGGAACCTCGGCTGCCGTGCTGCCCCCCAGTGACTCCCTGGCGCTGATCGCCATGTCGATCAACGTCGGCAGCATCGACGAGGCAAACGACGCCATCGCGAGCGCCGGCAGGATGGCGAGCACGAAGAGCACGATGGCCATCACGGGCGCAAGTTTCAAGGTCTTGCGGGCCGCCTCGATCTCGGCCGCCTTCATCGAACGCGGCGCACGGCCCGAGAACAGCAGCGTCATGCCCGTCGAGCCGAAGAAGGCAAACACGACCAGCGCGTAGACGGTGCCGAACGGCACCAGGAACAACCAGCCAAACGCCAGCAACTTCTGGAACGCGCGGCCGAAGGGCTGCATGGTCCAGAGACCGAGCGCCGCCAGTGCGTGGAAGACCCCGACCACGCCCGCCACGTAGGCCGGCAACGTCTCGCGGGCTACCGGGCGCAACTGCTCGCCGTCCCACAGGCTGCCGGCCAGGCCGAGCAGCACGACTGCGGCCAGGCCATTCAGCAACGCCAGCACGGTCACCGACACCGGACGCGGAAACCGCTCGAGCGTCGGATCGACCGCGACGGGCTTCGTCTGCGGAAGGGGTGGCGGCGGGGCCGAGGTGTCGTCGATCGTGTGCGACGCGGTCGAGTGCCGGGCCCGCAGGGCGGCACTCGAGGCGCCGCCATCGCCTTCGTCGCCCTTGCGCTTCGACTTGCGCTCGCGCCGATCGAGCGCCTTGCGCATGGCCTCGCTCACCGCGCCACGGTCTGCGGTGTCGGTCGCCGCCGACGCCCCGGTTCCGGGCGCAGGGGCCCTGGGCGACCGGGCCGCCGCAAGGTCGCGTGCCCGCGTCGCCGCCGCTGCGGCGATCGCTTCGGCACCATAGGTCTTGCCGCGCGAGGCCGCCAGTTCGCGGTGCATGCCCAGCAGGGGCGAATTCACCAGGCGCGAGCATGATGGGCAGAATGACTGGCTGCCCGCTTCGGATCCGCAGTGTGGACACACCATGACGTGGCCGTTCCTTTGTGATCGATGTCACCGCCGCGGCCAGGCCGCGATGCGCCTTCTGGGCTCAGCTGAACGTCGCGAGGTCGGGCGCCACCTGCAGCGGCGCGCCGGTGGCGGCGCGCACGGTCTCGAGCGACGTTCCCTCGGCAAGCTCGCGCACCACGAGGCCCCCGGGTGTCACGTCGATCACGGCCAGGTCGGTGATGATGCGGTGCACGACGCCGACGCCCGTCACGGGCAGCGTGCAGCGCGGCAGGATCTTGTGGCCGCCATCCTTCGTCGTGTGCTCCATCACCACGACCACGCGCCGGGCGCCCGCGACGAGATCCATCGCGCCACCCATGCCCTTGACCATCTTGCCGGGCACCATCCAGTTGGCGAGCGTGCCGTCCTGGTCGACCTGCAGCGCACCAAGGACGGTGAGGTCGATGTGCCCGCCCCGCACCATCGCGAACGACTCCGCGGAGTTGAAGTAGGCGCAGCCAGGTGTCTCTGACACCGTCTCCTTGCCCGCGTTGATCAGGTCGGGATCGACATCAGCCTCAGCCGGATACGGCCCGACCCCGAGCATCCCGTTCTCTGACTGCAGCGAGATGTCGATCCCGGGCGGCACGTGGTTGGCCACGAGCGTCGGCAGGCCGATGCCGAGGTTCACGTAGTCGCCGTCGCGCAGTTCCTGCGCCACACGGCGAATCATCCGATCGCGCGTCGCGCTCATGACCGCACCACCCGTCGCTCGATCCGCTTCTGGTAGCCGCTGCCCTGCAGGATGCGCGTCACGTAGATCCCCGGCGTGACGACGTGATCCGGGTCGATGTCGCCGGGCTCGACGAGGTGCTCGACCTCGGCGATCGTGACGCGCGCCGCGGTGGCCATCACGGGATTGAAGTTGCGGGCCGTGC
>JAEUQQ010000413.1 GCA_016789685.1 Acidobacteriota bacterium
GACCTTCGACACGCCGGCATTGCCCAGCGTCTTCTTCAGGTCGCGACGCAGCGCGAGATCCTCGTGCAGCAGCTTCGCGTAGTCCTTCTCGGCGAACCAGCGCGACCGCCACGTCTTGTTGTAGCCGAGGCGGAACCCGTAGGGATGAACCTTCTGACCCATCGTTTGGTCTCTTCGCTGTTGGCGCTTACTGCGCAGCCGCCGTCTTGCGACGACCCGTTGTGGCGGCCGGCGCGCCGCTCAACCGCGGCGCGGCCTTTTCGGCCACCTGAATCGTGAGGTGCGTCGTCCGCTTGACGACCCGGTAGGCCCGGCCCATCGGCGCCGGGCGCACCCGCTTCTGCGACGGTCCCTGGTTGGCGTAGCACGCCGACACGAACAGTCGATCGACGTCGCCGCCGAATCCTTCGCGCAGCTGCACGTTGGCCACGGCGCTCTCGAGCACCTTCGCCACGTCGCGCGCAATCCCCTTGCGCGAGAACAGCAACGCCGCCCGCGCCTGCGTCACACTCTTGCCGCGAATCAGATCGAGCACCAGGCCGGCCTTCTGGGCCGAACTGCGCACGAACTTCGCCGTCGCGCGTGCCTCGCTCATGTCCTAGCTCCCCGCCTTGGCCACGGTCGCAGCCTTGTCGGTCTTCGAGGTGTGCCCCTTGAACGTCCGCGTCGCCGCGAACTCGCCCAGCTTGTGGCCCACCATGTTCTCGGTCACGTACACCGGGATGAACTTCTTCCCGTTGTGCACCGCGATCGTCAGGCCCACCATCTCGGGCAACACGGTCGAGCGGCGCGACCAGGTCTTGATGACCTTCTTGTCGTTCGTCCGCGCCGCGGCCTCGACCTTCTCGAGCAGCGGGAGGTCGATGAACGGGCCCTTCTTCAGTGATCTGCTCATAGCCGACCTACTTCTGTCTCCGCGTGACGATGAAGCCGTCCGTCCGCTTGTTGTTGCGGGTCTTGTAACCCTTGGTCGGGATGCCCCACGGCGTCACCGGATGCCGGCCGCCCGAGGTCTTGCCCTCTCCACCGCCGAGCGGATGGTCAACCGGGTTCATCGCGACGCCGCGCACGTGCGGCCGCTTGCCCAGCCACCGCGTACGGCCCGCCTTGCCGATCGACACGTTCTCGTGATCGAGGTTGCCGACCTGGCCGATCGTCGCGAAGCACTCGGCGTTGATCTTGCGCACTTCGCTCGACGGCATCTTCACCGTCGCATACTCGCCCTCGCGCGCCACCAGCTGCACCGCCGCGCCCGCACTCCGCGCCAGCTGCCCGCCCTTGCCGGGCTTCAGCTCCACGTTGTGGATCATCGTGCCCAGCGGGATCAGCTTGAGCGGCAGCGAGTTGCCCGGCAGGATGTCGGCCATCGTGCCCGAGACGATCGTGTCGCCCACCTTCAGCCCCAGGGGCTGCAGGATGTAGCGCTTCTCCCCGTCCGCATAGTTGATCAGCGCGATGCGCGCCGAGCGGTTCGGGTCGTACTCGATCGTCGCGACCTTGCCCGGGATGCCGTGCTTGTCGCGCTTGAAGTCGATGATGCGGTACGTCCGCTTGTGGCCGCCGCCGCGCCACCACATCGTGACTTCGCCCGTGCTGTTGCGACCACCCGACTTGCGGAGCGGTTCGGTCAACGGCTTGTACGGCTCGGTCGCCGTGATCTCGTCGAACGTCTGCACGGTCTGGAACCGGCGGCCCGGCGACGTCGGCTTGTATTTGCGAATGGGCATGGTTGAACCCGCTACCTGTTACGCGCCTTCGATGAATTCCGGGACGGTCTCGCCATCGCGGAACCGCACATACGCCTTCTTCCAATCGTTCCGGCGACCGACGAAACGGCCCTGCCGCTTCATCTTGCCGTGCGCGATCGCGGTGCGGACCCCCGACACCTTGGCGCCAAACAGCTTCTCGACCGCCTGCCGAATCTCGACCTTCGTCGCATCCAGCGCCACGTCGAACACCACCGTGTTGGCGCTCTCGCGCAACAGCGTGGTCTTCTCGGTGACCAGCGGGCGACGGATCACCTCGGTGACCTTCATGCCAGCACCTCCTGCAGGCGCTCGACCGCCGCCCGCGTCAGGATCACGCGGTTGGCGTCCATCACGTCACGCGCCGTCACGAACGACGACGGCCGCAGGTCGATGCCCGCGATGTTGCGTGCCGACATCGTGAACGCCGCGTTGAGCTGCACGTCGATGACGAGCGACTTGCGCGCGTGCCCGAGCGTCGCCAGCAACTGTGCGGCCTGCGCCGTCTTGATCTCGTTCATCTCGAGCGTCTCGACGACGATCACCGCGTTGTCACGCCACTTCTGGGTCAACGCCGCCTTCAGCGCGCCCTTGGCCACCTTCAACGGCAGGTGATAGCTGTAGTCGCGCGGTTGCGGCCCGAACACGGTGCCGCCCTTGCGCCAGAGCGGGTTCCGCGTCTCGCCGACGCGCGCCCGGCCCGTGCCCTTCTGCCGCCACGGCTTTCGACCCGATCCGCTCACCATGCCGCGCGACTTGGTCGCGTGCGTGCCGCTGCGCATCGAGGCGTTCTCGTGCCGCACCTGCATCCAGATCAGGTCCTGCTTGACCTGCCCGCCGAAGACCTCGTCGCGCAGGTCGAGCGAGCCGACCTTCTGGTTCTGTCCGTTCACCACGTCTACCGTCATGGCGACCTCTACTTCTTGCCCTTCTTCTTGACCGGTTCGGCCTGCGGCTTGCGGATGGGCTTGGCCGCCACGGCCTTGCGCACCACCACGTAGCCGCCACGCGCCCCAGGCACCGCCCCGTCGACCAGCAACAGGTGGTTCTCGGCGTCGACCGACACGACCTTGAGATTCCGCACCGTCACGCGATCCGAGCCCATGTGGCCGGCCGCGCGCATGCCCTTCACGACACGCGAGGGATACGAGCTCGCCCCGATCGAGCCGGGCGCCCGGTGGAACATCGA
>JAEUQQ010000458.1 GCA_016789685.1 Acidobacteriota bacterium
ATGTGGTGCTCGACGCGCCAGCGACCGGGCATGCCCTGTCGTTGCTCGACGCGCCCAGGCTCGTCGCTCACGCGATCGACAGCGGGCCGTTCGCGGCGCTGGCGGGCGACATCGCCCGCCTCGTGGCCGACCCGTCGTACACGTCGATCGTGGTGGTCACGGCGGCCGAGGCGTTTGCCGTCCAGGAGAGCCAGGAGTTCGTCCGGGATCTCGAGCGGCGCCTCGGGCGCCGGCCATCGGCCTTCATCGTCAACGCGCTGTACCCGGCATTGCCGCCCGGCCGGGTCGCCGACGAACCCGACGACGGCCCCCTGGCCATCTGGCGGGCGCGCGCCGCGGCCAATCACCGCGAGATCGCCCGTTTCAGCGCGTGGTGGTCTGGACCCTGGTGCGCCCTCCCGCTCGTGACACACGGCCGCGGCCCTGCGCTCGTCGCCGACCTCGCGTCGCGGCTCGCGGTGGCGGCCGAGGTGCCGGCATGACGCCCATCACGGTCGTGGTGGGCAGCGGTGGCGTGGGGAAGACTTCGATCGCGGCCGCGATGGCGCTCGAGGCTGCGCACGCGGGCGACGATGCGCTCGTCATGACGTTCGATCCGTCGCGGCGGCTCAAGGATGCGCTCGGCGTCGCGGATGAAGGCGGACGCGACGTGCCGGTGCCGGTCGAGGCGCGCGGTACCCTGCACGCCCACCTGCTCGACGCACAGGAGACGTTCGACGCACTCGTCAGGCGCCACGCGCCCGACGTCGACGCCGCGCAGCGGATCTTCAACAGCCGCCTGTATCGCGAACTGCGCGGCTCGCTGGCGGGGGTGCTCGAGTACATGGCGGTCGAGCGCGTGTTCGACGTGCGGTCGTCGCGGAGGTTCTCGCGCGTCATCGTCGATACGCCCCCGACCCGGCAGGCCCTCGATTTTCTCGACGCCCCGGGCCGCATCACCGGCTTCCTCGACTCTGGCGCGCTGCGCCTGGCGCTGCGCACCTGGTTCGACGCCGAGGGCCACCTGCAGCCGACCCGCCGCCTTGGTGCCCTTGGCCGTGGCCTCGAGGCCTGGCTCGACCGCCTCGTGGGGCTCGGCCTGTTGCGCGACGTGGCCGAGTTCTTCCAGGCCTTCGGCCCGCTCTACGACGGGTTCCGCAGCCGGGCCCAGGAGGTCTCGAAGCTGTTGACGGCGCCGGGCACGCAGTTCGTGCTCGTGACGCGCCCCGACGAGGAGCGCATCGCCGAGACGATGTTCTTTGCCCGGCAGTTGCTCGAACGACGGCATCGACTTGCGTCGGTGATCGTCAACATGGTCCACCCGCAGATGCCCCCAGCGGCGGGAAGCGCCATCGCGGGCCGCGACGTCATGCGCTGGCTCGGTGCCAGGGATGCGCGTGGCGTGGTGGCGCTGCGTGAGCGTCTCGCGCCAGTGCCCCTGCTTGCCGTGCCGGTGCTCATCGACGCGCCGGCGACCCTGAAGACCCTCGAGG
Organism: Acidobacteriota bacterium; assembly: GCA_016789685.1. Lineage (GTDB taxonomy): Bacteria > Acidobacteriota > Vicinamibacteria > Vicinamibacterales > JAFNAJ01 > JAEUQQ01. The sequence continues at coordinate 1,473 of JAEUQQ010000458.1, forward strand.
CGCTGCGGGTCCATGTGCGCGCGGTGACGTCGTCATGAGGCGGCAGGTGAGAGCCTGGCTCCGGCGGCACACGGCGTGGGATCGCCGCCTGCCGATGTGGTACGCGCCCGAGTACCGGCTGCCGCTGACGGCCTTCGGCAAGCGCACGGGGCTCGAGCCGCGCCGCGCCGACCTGGTGGCGTGGTACCTGCTCGAGCACGGGTGGGTGGCGCGCGAGCAACTTCATGCGCCCGTGCGCGCCAGCTACGAGGCGTTGGTGCGCGTGCATCACCCCGACTACCTCGAGTCGCTGGGCGACCGGGCGACGCTCGGCCGCATCTTCGGCGTCGACGCCTGGGACGTGCCGGTCGCCAGCGTGCTCGAGACCGTGCGGCTCGCCACCGGCGGCACGATCGCGGCCACGCAGGCCGCCCTGGCACGTCGTGGGCCTGCGCTGAACCTGCTCGGGGGCTTTCACCATGCCGGGCCCGACTTCGGCACAGGCCTGTGCGCGGTGAACGACATTGCCGTGGCGATCGCGGCGGTGCGCGCTGACGGTTTCGCCGGGACGATC
>JAEUQQ010000462.1 GCA_016789685.1 Acidobacteriota bacterium
CACCTTCAGGTTGGTCGCCGTCGCGAGCCGCCCAATCAGCGCCTCGGTCATGCTGTCGGCGAAGTACTCTTCGCCGGCCTGCGGCGACAGGTCGCTGAGCGGGAGCACCGCGATGCTCTGGATCGGTCCGCCGGTCTCGACCGTCGAGGGGCGCCGGAGGTACCACCAGGCCCCTGCCGCGATCGCGACGATGGCCAGGGCCACGGCCAGGACGGGCCCTCGGGAATGCGCTCGCGCCTGCCGCGGTGACGAGGCCGAGGCGGATGGCCGCATCTCGTCGGCCGGAGACGTGCCGACTGCCGGTTCGCCGCCGGTCGCCGCGACCGGAGCGGTCGCGTGTGGGTGTGCCTCGCCCGGCGATCCCGCATCCGGCGCCGCCCAGGCGTGCTGGCCGTCATCGGGCCGTCGCTCCGCGCCGACAGACCGGCGCTGCCGCCACTCGTCGATCTCGTCGCTGTACGCGTAGATCGATCCGCCCTTTCCGTGGACGTGGCGGTGGATGGGCAGGCCCTCGTTCCGCTCCCATCGCTGGACCGTGTTGATCTCGCGGTTCAGGTAGACGGCGACCGCCTTCCACGAGTCGAGCCGCGTGCGGTCGCGTGGCGCGTCTGACCGCTGATCGCCGACAGTGGACATAGGCGGAGCGATGATCGCCCAAGCCGTCACGGGTGGCAAGCTCGCGGCGCCTTCGAGGCGACCGTGCCGCGCGCGGCGCTCACTCGGCGACGATTCGCTGCATCAGTGCGCGATACCGGGGGTCGTTGGCGAGGGCGTCAGACTGCGACGTGCGCGTGAGAAGGTGCACGCCGCGCGAGCGTTCGGCGAACGCGCGCTCGAGTTCTCGCAGCGCCAGGTCGCGCTGGCCGACCACCTCGTAGGCGCTCCCGACGGCCGTCGGTGCGATCCATTCCCGTTCGCGGCGAGCCAGAAGCTCGCGCGCGATCGCACGCGCCTGTTCGTCGCGGCCAGCCCTGTCGAGCAGCCGGGCCAACCGCGCCAGCACTTCGGGCGACCGCCCGCTGAGGCGGGCGGCGCTTTCCATGTGCCCGATGGCCTCGCCGAGCGTCGACGGGGCGGCGGCGAGGTTGATGCCGAGGAAGAACTCCGCCTGGAAGTAGTCGGGGCGCATCGCGAGGGCGGCCCGCAGCACCGGCAGTGCCTGGTCATGGGCCCCAGCGAGCCCCATCACGAACGCGCCGGCCGCCATCGTGCGGGCCGACAACGGGTCCAGGGCGAGCGCTCGACGGGCCGACGCGACGGCCTCGTCGGCCGTGCCCTTGACCGCCAGCCACTCGCCGAACCAGAGATGCGTGCGCGCGTCGCTGGGATTCAGGTCGAGCGCTGTACGGAACGACGCCTCGGCCTGGCGCCACTTCAGCTGGCCCATCAGCCCGCGCGCCAGTGCCGAGTGCGCCTCTGCCAGGTCTGGGTCCAGCTCCAGCGCACGCGTCGCCGCGGCAATCGAACGCTCACTTCCCCCGGCGCCGACCGCCGCGCCGATGATGGTGTTCGACAGGTCGTCGTGCGCCGACGCGAGGCCGGCGTACGCGGGTGCAAACGTCGGGTCGGCGACGAGGGCGGCGTCGAACTCGCGGATCGCCTGCTGGAGAGCGGTGCGGGTGTTCTCGTCGAGCAGCACCCTCCCCCTCAGGTAGTGGGTGTAGGAAGCCGACGAGACGTCGCGGTTCGTGCCCGCGCCCCTCACGGTTGCGCGCACGGCGCCCGCCACGGCGTCGGCGATCTCGCCCTGCAGGGCCAGCACGTTCTCGATCGGCCGCTCGAACTCGCCCGACCAGAGCTGGACGTCGCGCCGGGCATCGACGAGCGTGGCGATGACCCTGACACGGTCGCCGGCCCGAGTCACGGACCCTTCGAGCACGGCGTCGACGCGCAGCGCTCGGGCGATGGCGGGCAGCGAACTGGTGCCGTCCCTGAACTTCATCACCGAGGTGCGCGACGTCACCGTGAGGTTCGTGGCGGTGGCGAGCCGCGCAATGACTGCTTCGGTCATCCCGTCGGCGAAGTACTCCTCTCCGGCCTGGGCCGATACGTCGCGCAACGGCAGGACGGCGACGCTGCGGACGTCCGCGGCCCCCAACCCGGTGGTGCTCTCGCCTGACTGCCCGCGCCAGCCGAACCACACGGCCGCTGCGATCGCGAGCGCGGCCACGGGCAGGTACCAGGAGCGCCAGCGGGGCGGTGTGCGACGTTCGTCGGCGCGCCGGCGGCCGGACGCCGCAGCCAGCGGAGCTGGTGGTCGTGCCGGAGTCCCCGCCTCCGACTCGGAGGCCGCGCCTCGGGCCGGCACCTGCATCCCTGGAACGGTGGTGGCGGTGTCGGGGTCGACGATCGCGCCACCTGCCGACGGGGTCACGACCGTCGACCGCTGCCGGTGCCACGCGTCGACCTCGTCGGTGAAGGCGAAGACCGATCCCGCCTTTCCGTGGGCCTGCCGGTGAACCGGAAGCCCTTCGTGGCGTTCCCAGCGCTGGACGGTGTTGACCTCGCGGTGCAGGTAGGCGGCGATCGACTTCCACGACTCGAGCCGTGCACGGGGAGGGGACGATGCGGGAGGGACCGCGGTGGGGACGGACATCGCCACCCGGATGATGGCGCAAGGCCCGGGCAGGGGCAAGCGCCGGCGCCTGCGCTGGCGCCTCGTGATCGGCGCACATTGAATCGAGGCGGTGCTTGCGCGCAGCCCTTTGCCGTTCTTTGATGCTTGCCGCGTCACGGGGGCGCCGCTAGTGTGCGGAGGCTATCGAGTACCGGACCAGCGTGTCGCGGTGCCGCGTCTGTGTGCTCGCTACTCGAGGAGGTAACGTGGCTCGACGGTTCATCGCGCGTGCAGTGCTGCTGTGCTCCATCATCGTGCTCGGGGCGTCAGCCGCCCTGGCGCAGACGGCCCAGTTCACCGGCCGCGTCGTCGACTCGAGCGAAGGGGTCGTCCCCGGGGTGACCGTCACGGCCACCAACGAGGAGAACGGGTTCCTCGCCACGGCCGTGACGGGGGCAGACGGCTACTACACCCTGTCGGGCCTCGGGCCGGGGAAGTACACCATCAAGGTCGAGCTCGAGGGCTTCGCGACCGTGCAGCAGACCGGCGTCGTCCTGCAACTCGGCCAGACGGCCCGCATGGACTTCACGATGCAGGTGGGCGCGGTCACGGACGTCGTCGACGTCGTGGGGGCGGCGCCGGTCATCCAGCGCGAGACCACCTCGATCGGGCAGGTCATCGACAACACGAGCGTGACGACCCTGCCGCTCAACGGTCGCGACTACACCCAGCTGGTGACCCTGACGCCCGGGGCGACGCCCAACCAGAACTCGCGAGCGGCCGACGGCATCAGCCTCAACGGCGCCCGGACCCTCCAGACCAACTACCGGATCGACGGCGTCGACAACAACAACTACATCATGGGCCTCGACACCGGCTCGACGCAGGCGTTGCGCCCGTCGGTCGATTCCATCCAGGAGTTCCGTGTCGAGAGCGCGAACTTCAGCGCGCAGTACGGGAACGCCGCGGGCGGGGTCGTCACGCTCGCGATCAAGTCGGGCTCGAACGAGTTCAAGGGGTCTGCATTCGAGTTCTTCCGGGATGACGCCCTCGACGAGCAGGAGTACTTCTCGAAGAAGTCGGGCCTGGCGAAGCCGCCGCTTCGGTACAACCAGTTCGGCGGCACGCTCGGCGGGCCGATCGTCCGCAACCGCACGTTCTTCTTCGGCAGCTACCAGGGCACGCGCAACACCTCGTCGAACACGCTCATCGGCACCGTGCCGACAACCGAGATGCGCGCCGGCAACTTCGGTAGCAAGGCCGTCTACGATCCGCTGACCGCGGTCGGCGGGGTCCGCTCGGCGTTTCCGAACAACGCGATTCCGCTGAGCCGCATGGATCCCGCGGCCCTGAAGCTGCTGGCGCTCATCCCGCAGGCGAACCTGTCGGGCACGGTGAACAACTACGCGGCGAACGCCGAGACGAGAGACACCGCCAACCAGGTGGACGTGCGGTTCGACCAGGCGCTCGGGCAGGTGAGCCGCATGTTCCTGCGCTACAGCTGGCAGGACCGCGACATCAACCGCGCCGGGCTCTTCGACACCGACGGCCTCGGGGGCACGGCCTTCCAGAACGAAGCCCTGCTCATCACGCCCACCGCCTGGTCGATCGCCGGTGGCGTGACGCACGTGCTGTCGGGCACCAAGCTGAACGAAGTCCGCTTCGGCTTCACGCAGAACAAGTCGGGACAGGAAACGCCGGTGAGCGAGGGCTTGTTCGCGCAGTACGGCCTCGGTGGCATGCCGAACGCGAGCGCGCTCGACGGGCTGCCGAGCATCGCCATCAACAACTACTTCAGGATGGGCAGCCGGACGTTCACCCCGAACGACAAGCGCGTGCGCATCTACCAGTTCAACGACACGTTCTCGTGGACCGCGGGACCGCATGGCATCAAGTTCGGCGTCGAGGCACGGCTGAAGAAGAGCATGACCGACTCGGGCAGC